>CAZGYS010000710.1:0-3480 GCA_964530305.1 uncultured Leptospiraceae bacterium | reverse complement strand
GACATACTCATCCCGCGAACGACCGGTCCAGTAGACGGCGCCGGGGATCCCACTCTTCGTGCTTTCGCCGCCGTTCCGGAACAGGCGAATGTATTCCCGCAGCACATGGATGTTGCCGAGCCTACGGCACGCGGGTTCCAGATAGTGCTTATTGGTGGTCGGGTCCGGGTGACGAATTCCCATCCGGAGCAAGTGTTCCTGGACCGGCCGACGCATCTCCAGTCGATGAGAAGTGAACATAATCAAGTTCTCCAGGCGATAGTCCTTTTGTTCGGCCCACCGGTCGTAAGCGGTGATAATCGTTTCGTCGTCGGCAAGGTAAATCGCGTCCGTCACCGCGCGCAGGACCTTCGCGTGTTCGTCCGGCATGCGCTCGGGGTCGATTTCCAGCAACCGCTCGGCCGTCTCAATGGGATCGCGTTCGCCATGAGCGGGATCCGGTGCATGGATGCGTCGCTCGGCTCCCATAAACAGGAGCATGCGACCCGTATCTCGGCCGGCTTTCGACATGGGAAGATCACCCATATCGTCCCGGGCATTGGGATCTAGATTGAATTCCATCACGCGCTTCATCCAGTCCGCATCGGGCGCGGCGTAGTGAAGGAGATTCGCGCCCCGGTAAACGCGAGCGGGGTCGGCCCCGAACTCCAGCATCAGCTCGAAGTACGCGGGAGCCGCGCGATTCGTCATGCAGGCATGCAACTGGTTCGGGTCCGCGCCTTGTTCAAGTAGATAGCGCGCCGCCGGCAGCAGGCGATCGTCCGGGAACAGAACTCTTTGAAGCAGAGTTCGCTCGGAGGGAGCCTTGAAATTAATGTCCAGGCCGTGCTCCAGTAGAAGGCCGATGATTTCGGGATCTCCCGCGGCTTGAAAGAAGCCCGGGTCATTGTTTTTCTCAAACAGTTCCGGTTGCGCGCCGGCTTCCAGGAGTACGCGAACCATCTCGATGTTTCCCAGTCGCAACGCGATATCCAGCGCCAGGCGATCGTGGTGCCCCGCGGGAAGTTTCGGGTCCGGATCATTCGGCGGCACGCCCGCCGCCAGTTGTTCGCGTACTGCTTTCAGGTCCTCCGCAAGGACCGCCTCATGCAAACTCAGACTCGCATTCATGCGAGAACGCAAGCTCTACTTGCGGGCGCGTGCACACGCGAATTCTTCACCTGACTTTATACCAGCGGCGATACTTACCGGGCAGCAGGTCCCGCCGCGCGAAGGTCAGGTCCCAGGGTTTCTTCTTGATGTTGCGGCGATAGCGCAGCCAGACCGTTGCCCGGCGCGTGCCCTTGCGGACGATTTTGCCGGATTCGTCGCGGACGGGGCGGGGCAGGAGCACCCGGAACTCATAATAGTAGACATAGGCGCCGCGATGCCATACGCGCAACACGCCGCGTTTGGCGGGGTTCGCCGTTACCGAAACGGTTTTGACGGGAAACTTTTCCTTCCAGAGCTTCGCGAATTGTTTTTCGGCCGTCTTGTAGGAAGGAAAGCGCGAACGGGCGACACTTTCGCCCGCCGGGTAGCCGAGCAGGAGCGCAGTCGCCGCGGCGAAGAACGCCGCGCGAAGGAATCGGTCCGCGCCCGGCGTCATATTAGAGCCCCTGAAAGTCCATGAGGGTGTGCACGGGAACGCCCGCGTCGGCGATTTTCTTCGAGCCCTTGAGCTCGGGCAAATCGATAATCGCCGCGGCTTCCGTCACTTCGCCGCCCAGTTTCTTGATCAGGTTGATGCCCGCGATCATGGTTCCGCCCGTGGCGATAAGGTCGTCGATGATGACCACTTTGTCCCCGGACTTGATTGCGTCCTCGTTGATCTCGATGGTGGCCGAACCGTATTCCAGTTCGTAATCCTCGGAGACGGTCTTGAAGGGCAGCTTACCTTTCTTGCGAATGGGAATAAAAGGAAGGTTCAGTTGATAAGCGATGGTGACGCCCAGCAGGAAACCGCGCGCGTCGATGCCGGCGATGACGTCCACGTCCTTGTCCAGGTAACGCTGAATGAAGGCGTCCAGGGTTGCGCGCAACGCCAGGGGATTTTGAAACAGAGGCGTGATGTCGCGAAACATAACGCCTTTTTCCGGCCAGTCCGGAACCGTGCGAATGGTGGATTTGATATAATTAGCGTCTACATGCATGTTGCTTGCTCCAATATAAAAATAGCGCTTGCTTGCGCGATGATTACTGATTTATCAGCGAAACGTCCTCGCTGATGAGAGTGCCCACGCCCCGGGTGGTAAAGATTTCCAGCAATACCGCGTGGGGCACGCGACCGTCGATGATGTGCGTACGGCCGACGCCTTCGGAGAGAGCGTTCAGGCAGCATTCGGTCTTGGGCAGCATGCCGCCGGTGATGACGCCATCCTCGATATGCCCGCGAACCTCGGCCGGAGTCAGGCGCGTGATGGTTTTATCGTCTTTCAACAGCCCCGGAGTGTCCGTGAGCAGCATCAACTTCTCGGCCTTGAGCGCGCCGGCCACGGCTCCCGCCATGGTGTCCGCGTTGATGTTCAAGCCCTGTCCGTCTTCGTCCACGGCCACCGGCGCGATGACCGGAATGAAGCTTTCTTTTTCCAGGGTTTTAATAAGCGATGGATTAATGCTTTCGCCCGTCACGGTCCCGACGCGACCCAGGCTGACGCTCTCTTCCGTACCATCGGGGTTCTTGCGTACGTGTTCATGGCGATTCGCCCGCGCCAGGGCGCCGTCCTTACCGGAGATGCCCACGGCCCGCCCGCCTTCCTGGTTGATCAGGGAGACGATGGACTTGTTAATTTTGCCGGCCAGGACCATTTCCACTACTTCCATGGTGCTGTCGTCGGTCACGCGCCGGCCGTCCACGAAATCGGATTTGATGCCCAGGTCGTCCAGCGTGCGATTGATCTGAGGGCCGCCGCCGTGCACGATGACCGGGTTGATGCCGACGTATTTTAAGAGAACGATGTCCCGGGCGAAATCCCGGCTCAGGTCCGCCTGGTTCATGGCGGCGCCGCCGTACTTTACGACGACGGTTTTTCCGTAGAAGCGCCGGATGTACGGCAGGGCTTCCAGGAGAATTTCGGCGCGGGATTCCTCGCTGCGATTACTGTTCGCCATTGGAGGGCGTACCGTCCGCGTCTTGTTTTGTGTCCGCGGCCGCGTCATTGGCGGCGGGTGCGTCCGCCGCGCGATCATCTTCCTCACCGAGGATTTTGATGAAGTTCAATATGGACTTATGATCCTTGGCCAGGTTCGTACGGTAGATCTCGGCGATGGTACTTTCCACCACCATACTGACCAGGAAGGCCTTCGACGTAATTTCCAGTTCGTAATTACGACCCGCGCGGTCACCTTCCAGCTCATAGTAGCGCGAAACGCCCTTGAGCAGAAATAGGTTTTCATGTCCGCCCGGTGAAACCTGGAAAGTATGCGTCAGGTTTTCTTCATTAAACTCGGATTTCTCGTGCAGGGAGCCGAGAGGTCCCTCCACGATGATGAGTGGCACCT
>CAZGYS010000709.1:0-3488 GCA_964530305.1 uncultured Leptospiraceae bacterium | reverse complement strand
GGGCCCGCGTGCGATAGACGCGCCCGTTCAGGGTAATGGCGGGGAAAAAATCGCTCGGGCTTTCGCGCAGGAGATTCTTGGCTTCCTTGATACGCTGGTAGCATTGCGTGAGTCGCCAGGCGTGTCCGCAACCCAGCAGATGGTAGCCCTCGTGAATCAGAATGCCGCCGGGGCTGGTGAACAGCATTTGCCCCAGTTGATTATAGCGCGCCTTGATGTAACCCCGCGTGTGGGTGAGCGTTTCCACCGCGCCGTGGATTTCAAACTTCAGTCCCGTAAGCGCGAAAATCGTCAGCGAAAAAGCCTCGAAGGCCATGTCTCCCGCCGTGCGTCCCTGAAAATAAACCAGGCGATCGCACGGGGCTTCCAGGTCCTGTTCGTATAAAAAGTTCAACATGGCCGCGCCGATGGGCCCCGGTCGTTCGACGACCCGGTCCCTGACCTTGACCACCTTGATCTTGAAGAGTGAAAGCTCGCGATCCCAGCGGGCGATGAGTTCGTCCACGTCCGCGGAAGAGACGTCGGCTTCGCGGTAGGCGCAAATCTTCAATTGCGCGTCCGGACTGAAGTCGATCTTTTCGCGCTCGGACTTTACGTGCCAACCTACGGTGGAACACGCGCCCAGAAGTGGGAGCATCGCCGCGGCGAAAGCAATACGAAACGGCGCCAAAGACATTACATGTTCCGGCGATAGGAGCCGCCCAGCGAATAGAGCGCCTCCGAAATACGCCCCAGGGAAACGTATTTCACCGTCTCCATGAGTTCGGCGAAGATATTGCCGCCCGAGAGAACCGTTTGCTTGAGTCTTTCCAGCGCTTCGGCGCCGCGTACCGGAAAGGCCTGGTCGAACTTATTCAGCTCCGCGATTTGCTCGTCTTTTTCATCGTCGCTGGAGCGAATCAATTCGGATACTTCGTCGACGGCGGCCGAACTTTCGCGCAGCCAGGTGTTTACGCCGATGATGGGCAGTTCGCCGGAGTGTTTGAGGCGTTCATAGTGAAGCGATTCCTCCTGAATCTTCCCGCGCTGATACATGGTTTCCATGGCGCCGGGAACGCCGCCCCGTTCGGTGAGGCGATCGAATTCGGCCAGCACGGCCTCTTCGACGAGATCCGTGAGTTCCTCGATGATGTAGGCGCCCTGGATGGGGTTGTGGTTCTTGTTCAGGCCCAGTTCCCGATTAATGATGAGCTGAATCGCCATGGCGCGGCGAACGGACTCTTCCGTGGGGGTCGTCACCGCCTCATCGAAGGCATTGGTATGCAGACTATTGCAATTATCGTAGAGCGCGTACAGTGCCTGCAGGGTCGTGCGAATATCGTTGAAGTCGATTTCCCGCGCGTGCAAAGAGCGTCCGCTGGTCTGAATGTGATACTTCAGTTTCTGGGAGCGTTCATTGGCGCCGTATTTGTTTTTCAAGGCGATGGCCCAGATGCGTCGCGCCACGCGGCCGATTACGGAATATTCCGCGTCGATGCCGTTTGAGAAAAAGAAACTCAGATTCGCGGCGAACTCATCGACCTTGAGGCCCCGACTCAGATAGTATTCGAGAAACGTAAAACCATTAGCCAGCGTGAACGCGACCTGGGTGATGGGGTTCGCGCCGGCCTCGGCGATGTGGTAGCCCGAGATGGAAACCGAGTAGAAGTTACGAACGCCTTTCTCCGTGAAAAATTTCTGGATATCGCCCATCATGCGAATGGCGAACTGGGTGGAAAAGATGCAGGTGTTCTGGGCCTGATCTTCCTTGAGAATATCGGCCTGCACCGTGCCGCGCACCGTGGTCAGGACCATGTTCTTGATTTCCTCGTATTCGTCCGTCGGTAGAAGTTCGCTGCCCGGCAGGCCCAGCAACTCCAGGCCGGTGCCGTCATGGCCTTCGGGCAAATCGCGCTTGTATGACGGCACCTCGAGTCCCAGCTTTTCGTAATGGGCCTTTATTTTGGCTCGGGCTTCGTCCATGCGATTGGTTTCGCGCAATCGCCTTTCTACCTGCTGATCGATGGCCGTATTAAAAAAGAAGGCCAGCAACATGGGCGCGGGACCATTGATGGTCATGCTGACGGAAGTCGAAGGCAGGCACAGGTCGAAGCCGGAATAGAGCCGCTTGCAATCATCCAGGGTTGGAACGCTGACTCCGGAGTTGCCGATTTTGCCGTAGATGTCCGGGCGCGTGTCCGGATTTTCGCCGTAGAGGGTGACCGAGTCGAAAGCCGTGGACAAGCGTGCCGCCGCGCCGCCCTGGCTTAAATAATGAAAGCGGACGTTGGTTCGTTCCGGTCCGCCTTCGCCCGCGAACATGCGCGTGGGATCCTCGTCCGCCTTGCGAAACGGAAACACGCCGGCCGTAAAGGGAAAGACGCCCGGCAGATTCTCGCGGTAATAATAGCGAGTGAGTTCGGCTTTTGATTCAAAATGGGGTAGGGCCACGCTGGGAACGGGCAAGCCGGATAAAGTGCGATAGTGCAATTTCTGACGCAGCTCTTTATCGCGAATCTTAAAAACGAATTCGTCCGCGGAATAGCGTGCCTTGAGGCGCGGCCATTCCTCCAACCACTCCAGCAGATCCCGGTCCGCGGACTTTCGCAGCGTCTCGATTTCGGGTTCCAGGGCGGCGGAGACGTCGTCGGCCTTGTCTCCCAGGCGCTGCGCGGCGATTTCCCGCGTCGTCTCCAGGGCTTCGAGTTCACGTACGATGCCGCGCTGTTCGTCACCATGCTCGTGATAGCTTCGAATACTCTCCGCGATTTCCGAGAGATAGCGCACGCGCGGTCCGGGGATGACGGCGAAATCCGACTCGTCCCCCGCGCGGCGCGATGAGCCGTCGATGGCGTTTAGCTTTAGACCAACCGAATCGCCCTTACCGCTTGCCAGTCTGGCGGCCAGGTCATTATAGAGATCGTTCACGCCCGGATCGTTAAAACGGCCGGCGATGACCGCGTGCACGGGCATCTCTTCCACGGGCGTCATGAAAAGATCATGATTGCGTTGGTACTGTTTCTTAACGTAGTGCAGGGCATCGCGCGAACCGGATTTTTCGGCCTTGTTGAGGGCCACGAGATCCGCGTAATCCAGCATGGAAATTTTTTCCAGCTGGGTGGGCGCGCCGTACTCGGCCGTCATGACGTACATGGTCAGGTCGGCCAGTTCGGTAATTTCCGAATCGCTCTGGCCGATGCCCGAGGTTTCCACGATGATCAAGTCGAAACCGGACGCCTTGAAGACCTTGACCGCGTCCGAAAGGGAATCGGAAACACTACGATGGGACGTTCGCGTGGCGAAGGAACGCATGAAGGCGCGCTCGGGAAACAGGGAAAGCGCGTTGAGGCGAATGCGGTCTCCCAGCAAGGCGCCGCCGGTTTTGCGTCGCGTGGGATCCACGGCTATCAAGGCCACGTGCAGATCCGGATTATTCTCCAGCATGCGCAGAACCAGTTCGTCGGTTAAAGACGACTTGCCCGCGCCGCCGGGACCCGTGATGCCCAGCA
>CAZGYS010000708.1:2151-3498 GCA_964530305.1 uncultured Leptospiraceae bacterium | reverse complement strand
CATGGACGCCCGCGTGGAGTTTACGAGCCCCGACGGCCCGCGCGAAGTTCCCATCAATAAATTGTATCGCGGCTACAAGGACCTGGACATGGGCGCGGACGAACTCCTCAGCCGCATCCTCATTCCCATGCCTTCCGAAGACGACCTCCTGAAGCTCTACAAGGTGAGCAAGCGCCGGGACCTGGATATCTCAACCTTTACGGCGGCCGCCTGGATTCGCCGCGAAAACGACGTGATCCGGAGCGCGCGCCTGGCCTACGGCGGCGTGGGGCCGGTGGTGCTTCGACTCCCGCAAACGGAGAACTTCCTGGCGGGCAAGGCCTTCACCGAGGAGGTCTTCCGGGAAGCGGGGAAAATCGCCCGGGGAGAAATCCAACCCATTTCGGACGTACGAGGCGGAGCCGACTTTCGCCTCCAGTTGGCGGAGAACATAATGGTTCGCCTTTATCACGAAAGCGCCTTCTCGGGAAGTGAAACATGAAGCAAGTCGGCCGCGACATCCACCATGATTCCGCCGCCGGACACGTCACCGGCGAATCCGTCTTCATCGACGACATGCCCTTCACCCGGGGCGAACTCTACGTGGGCTGGTTCGGCAGTCCCCTGGCCCATGGGCGCATAGTCTCCCTGAACCTGGAACAAGCCGCGAAGATACCCGGCGTCGTGGGTCTCTACACCCACAAGGATCTGGGCGGACACAATCGCATCGGGACCATCATCCAGGACGAACCCGCCCTGGCGGAGGACGTATGCGAATACATCGGGCAACCCATCGTCGTCATCGCCGCGGAAAACCGCCGCGCCATGCAAAAGGCGCGGGCCGCCGTTGAAATCGAAATGGAGGAACTCGAACCGGTACTCACCATCGCCCACGCGCGCGAACGTGACTCCATTCTCGGTTGGAAACGACGCATCAAGCGCGGAGAACCCGACGCGGTTTTCAAAAGCGCCGGGCGCATGCTGGAGGGAATGTTCACCATCGGCGGCCAGGAACAATTCTACCTGGAATCTCAGGCCGCGCTGGCCTACCCGGGCGAACACGGCGCCATGGTGGTACACTCCTCCACGCAACACACGACCGAGGTGCAAAACGTCGTGGCCGAAACCCTGGGCCTGGGTTTTCACCAGGTGGTATGTATCTGCAAGCGCATGGGCGGCGCTTTCGGGGGTAAGGAATCCCAGGCCGGCATCCCGGCCATCATGGCGGCGCTGGCGGCGAGCAAGACCGGCCGCGCGGCGCGAGTGATCTACGACAAGGATAACGACATGCGCATCACGGGCAAGCGTCATCCTTATGAAGTCGAATACAAAGCGAGTTTCACCGACGAAGGCGAAATTACGGCCGTG
>CAZGYS010000708.1:0-2136 GCA_964530305.1 uncultured Leptospiraceae bacterium | reverse complement strand
CTTCTATTCAAACGGCGGCGCTTTTGCGGATCTCTCCACGTCGGTGCTGGAACGCACCATGCTCCACGCCGACAGCGCGTACTACATCGAGAACATGGAGATCAACGCGGCCATCTGTAAAACGAATCTCCCGCCCAACACGGCCTTTCGCGGTTTCGGCGGGCCCCAGGGCGTGGCCGCCATGGAGAACATCATCCAGGCAGTCGCCCGGGAAACGGGACGCGACTCCTACGACGTGCGCATGCTTAACTGCTACGGCGTCGAGGAGCGCAACACGACGCCCTATGGTCAGATTGTCGAAAACAACATGTTGCCCGCCGTATTCGAGCGCCTGCGCGAAAGCAGTGATTACAACGCTCGCCGCGAGGACATTGCGCGCTTCAACGAGACCTCCCGGGTCTATCTGCGCGGCATGGCCATGACGCCGGTTAAATTCGGGATTTCCTTTACCACCCGCTTTCTCAACCAGGCCAACGCACTGGTGAACATCTATACCGACGGCACCATGCAGGTTTCCACCGGCGCCACGGAGATGGGCCAGGGCGTGAATACGAAACTGGCTCAGATTGCCGCGGACGAATTCGGACTGGACATGGATCGCGTCATCGTCATGCCCACGTCCACGGAAAAGAATAATAATACCTCACCCACGGCGGCTTCCGCGGGAACGGATTTGAACGGCTTCGCGGTGACCGACGCCTGCGGAAAAATTCGCGCGCGCTTGAAGGACTTCGCGGCAAGCCTGCTGTCGAACGCGGAGGAGGGTCTGGCCCCTTCGCCCGCGCACATTGCCTTCGCGGAGAACGAGGTCTTCGACGAACGTCGGCCGGACCGACGCGTGAGTTTCGCCGAACTGTGCCATAAGGCCCATCGCGAACGCATCAGCCTGGGAGACCGGGGGTTCCATGCCACTCCGGGCGTGGACTTTAATCGGGAAACCGGTAAGGGCACGCCCTTTCTGTACTATACCCAGGGCGCCGCCGTCGCGGAGGTGCTCATCAATCGCTTCACGGGCGATTTAAGCGTGCAGCGCGCCGACATTCTGATGGACCTGGGTCGCATGATCAATCCGGGTATCGACTACGGCCAGACCACCGGCGCTTTTATTCAAGGCATGGGCTGGGTCACCAGCGAGGAACTGCGCTACTCCGAGCAAGGCGCCCTGCTCAGTTATTCGCCGACCACCTACAAGATTCCCAATATCCAGGACGTGCCCGACGTATTCAACGTGGACTTCATTGAAAATCCTCACAACACCCGTAACATTCGCGGCAGCAAGGCCGTGGGCGAACCACCCTTGATCCTGGGCATCGCGGCCTGGGCCGCGGCCAAAGACGCCTTGAGTTTCGCGGCCCCCGTCGGCACACCCTTCGCCCTTAACCTGCCGGCCACCAATGAGGAAATCCTGACCCGACTGTCCGAAATCGCCGACGCGAAAGCTCGGCCCGCTTGAGCATGCACGAATACTATCGCAAGCTCAATGAACTGGCGGAGGACGGGATTCCCTTCGTTTCCGTATGGCTGGTGGACACCCGGGGGAGCACTCCCCATGCCGCGGGCGGACGCATGCTGGTGGTGAAAGACGGCCTGCGGTTCGGTACCGTGGGCGGCGGACGTTTGGAACATCGCGTCCTGCAAGAAGCCCGGGCCATGCTCTCCGAAGGGGACGATTCCACGACGCCCGGTCGCGCGCAAACCCGCTTTCTGGACTGGAGTTTGAATAAGGACGTAGGCATGACCTGCGGTGGTCGTGTTAAACTGTATCTGGAATTGTTTAACAGTCGTCGCTGGCCCATTCATATCTTCGGCGCCGGGCATGTTTGCCGGGCCCTGACGTCCTTGCTTACGGATCTGGATTGCGACATCACCGTGTATGATTCGCGCGAAGAGTGGCTGGATAAACTGCCGAATCGCGATCGACTGCGCGTCGTGCATGCCGCGGAAATGGAGAGCATGGCGGGAAGCTTCACCGGGCGGGACTTCGTGCTGCTCATGACCATGGGTCACGCCGCGGATTATCCCATTCTGTCCCGAATCCTGCGCGGCGAAAAGCCGGCCTACCTGGGAGTCATTGGTAGCGCCTCCAAGCGGGCCGTCCTGCTGCGCGAATTGGCGTCCGAAGGTCTGGACGCGAAA
>CAZGYS010000707.1:0-3507 GCA_964530305.1 uncultured Leptospiraceae bacterium | reverse complement strand
TGTTCTGGCGCACGAAGTACATCGGCGCGGGGGCGGCGTTCTGAATAAAAGGAACACGAATCGCGCGAATTTGACGAATTACACGAAGGGTTTTGAGGGAGGTGACCGCGGGGGCTTGCCGCGACGTACACGAATCACTCGAAAAAAATTCGTGCCATTTGTGCTCTTCGCGACAATTCGTGTTCCAGTTCAGGTGACTTCAAATCGCGCGAGCATGGCGCCGCTCGTAAAGCCGGCGCCGTAGCCGCAGCTCAGGACCAGGTCCCCGTTCTTGATTTTGCCGGCGCGATAGTGTTCGTACATGCCCGTGGGCAGCCCGGCCGTGGAAATGCCGCCGTATTTTTCCAGCGTATAGGGAATGCTCTCGAAGTCGAAACCCGCATGTTGACAGAGGGCCTGCACGACTTTCGCATTGGTCTGGTGGGGCACGAAGGCCTTGATGTCTTCGCGCTTGATGCCGGCGGCCTCGGCTTTGGCCAGCACGTCGTCGATGGCGGCGCGGGTTTCGTTCAGGGCCAGCTTGAGCGAGCCCTTGCCTTCCATGTGGGGCAGTGGTCGCTCTACCCGGGACATGTCCTTGCCGTCGAGATAATCTTCCACGCGATTCTTTTCTTCCTGGATGATGGTCGGCTGCTGCATGGACAGGGAAGGTACCGTGCGATTGGCGAACAGCGGCCGGGGTAGTGCATCGCCTTCGCCGGGCTCGGTTTGTTCGAGAATCGCCGCGCCCGATCCGTCGCCGAAAAGGAGACTGGAACGATCATAAAAACTCAACGCTCGCGAAAGCGCGTCCGAGCCGATCACGAGAACTTTTTTGGCCTGGTCGCTGGCCAGCAGGCCCGTGGCCAGACTCATGGAGAAGAGCCATCCGGTGCAGCCGGCCTGCACGTCCATGGCCGCCGCGTTTCCGGCGCCCAGCTGGTCCTGAATCTTCGAAGCCGTGGACGGATACATGTGATCCTGGGTATTGGTGCCGCAGATGATGTAGTCCAGTTGCTCGGGGTCGACGCCGGCGGTTTCCAGGGCGATTCGGCCCGACTTCACGCCCATGTCGGTCGTCGTCAGCTCGGGTTCGATGCGACTGCGGGTCTTGATGCCCACATTCTTCATGATCCACTCGTCGCTGGTCTCGACCAGTTGCTCCCAGTCCGCGTTGGTGATCCGACGGGAAGGAATATAAGACCCGATTCCGGTGAATTTGACTGCTTTCATGGCGATTTACCCCGCTCCGCGTCGATTCGTTGACATTTGAGTCAATCTTTTGCCCGGGTTCTCTCCAGTAAAGGAAAAGTAGGAGTTCCTACAAAGAGGAAGGTTGGGGAGCCGCGGGCGCGAGTCATGGGCATGTAATATTTTTCGCCGGGCTTTACTTGCAACCTGGATGGGCTACGCCATGCTGTGGTTGAATACTTTTCGGGGGAAATATGGGAATCAACGACGCGATTCGAAACTGGCTTCAGAGAACGGGGAACTTCGGCTTTTCGGCCTATGTCATATTCGCCGCCTTTACGACTTACTTTTGCATGTACGCGTTCCGGAAGCCTTTTTCCGCCGCTGATTTCACGAATATTGAATCCGTCTCCTTGCTGGGCCTGCCCGCGCTGAACTATAAGATCGCCTTGATCATCGCTCAGGTCTTCGGCTATATGCTTTCCAAGTTTTACGGCATCAAGCTCATCAGTGAGCTGGCCGCGAAGTATCGAGCCATGGGCATCATCATTTTGATTCTCGCGGCCGAGGCGGCGTTGCTTCTTTTTGCCGTTACGCCGCGACCCTGGAACATTTTCTTTCTCTTTCTCAACGGTATTCCCCTGGGCATGGTCTGGGGCATGGTCTTCGGTTTCCTGGAAGGGCGTCAGCTTACGGAGGCGCTGGGGGCCGGTCTCAGCGCGTCGTACATTGTCGCCAGCGGCATCGTCAAAACCATCGGCGACTGGCTGGTTGAAAAACAAGGTGTTTCC
Organism: uncultured Leptospiraceae bacterium; assembly: GCA_964530305.1. GTDB lineage: Bacteria > Spirochaetota > Leptospiria > Leptospirales > Leptonemataceae > CAZGYS01. The sequence continues at coordinate 1,546 of CAZGYS010000707.1, read as the reverse complement.
GAATTCTGGATGCCGTTTCTTGTCGGTCTGATGTTCCTCCCCTTGATTCTGCTTACCGTGGGCATGTTGCGATTGATTCCGCCGCCCACGAAAGAGGATGAAGAGGAACGAACCGCCCGCCAGCCGATGTACGCGAAGGAGCGCTGGCAATTCTTCAAGAGTTTTTTCCCCGGCCTTTTCTTCTTAACTTTTCTTTACGTTTTTCTCACGGCCTACCGCAGTTTTCGCGACGACTTCGCGAAGGAAATTTGGACCGCGGTCGGGTATGGTGGGAAACCGGCCGTCTTTACCTATTCGGAGATGGCCGTGGGGGCCGGAGTTATGGTCGTGCTCGGCGTTTTCTTTTTAATTCGTTCAAATCGAAAAGCCCTGCACGCCATATTCGGGCTCATGATCTTCGGCTCCGTTCTCATCGGCGTGGCCACAGCCGTGTTTCAAGCAGGTGTCATCGGACCTTTTACCTGGATGATCCTGATTGGCCTTGGGTTATATATCGGATACGTTCCTTACGGGGCTTTTCTGTTCGAAAGATTAATCGCGGCATTGCACTTCGTAGGCACGGCCGGGTTTATGATCTACGTGACGGATGCCTTCGGATATCTCGGCAGCGTTGGGCTTTTATTGTATAAGAACTTCGGGCAGCCGAATCTTCCCTGGCTTGACTTCTTTACGGGCGTGTCGTATTTTACGAGTATTGTCTGCACGGTTTGCTTTGTGCTTGCCTGGGTCTACTTCGCGAAGTTCGCATTGCCGAAGGAAGCGAGGTAAGCCGCGGAACAGCCCGGGTAAGCCACGAAGTGCACGAAGAGTAAGAAGGCCGGGCAATTGGCCGCGGAACTCACGGAAGGTTTTGGGGCGATGCCGGGTTGGGGTATACCTGGGGATGTGTAGCGTTTCTGCTCGTTTGCCTACGTGGAAATCTCAAGCACGCAAAACACTGCCCAGACTTCGTGCTCTGCGTGGTTCAATCTTCCGCGCTTTCCGTGCATTCGCTCACTTCCCTGGACCCAAAAAACCCGGCCATCGCATGCGACGGCCGGGTGAGTGGAGTTCAGGTAACTGAATAGATATGCTTTGCTCAGGCGGCGAAGGCTTCGCGAGCTTCCGTCACGATTTCGCGATAATGGGCCACGCGCGGATTCATCACCATGAACCAGGCCGGCGGAAACAGCGACAGGATCATCATGCCGGGGTAACCCGTGGGCATCTGGGGGCTGGCGTCGAAGTGGCGCAGAATCTGATAGGGGCGCGCCGCGTTGGCGTGGTGGTCCGAGTGACGCGAAAGGTTGAACAGAAACATGCGTCCAACGGTGTGATTGGAATTCCAGGAGTGAATGGGCAGAACCTTTTCGTATCGCCGTCCGTTCCAATCGCGCGAAAGTCCGTAGTGCTCGATGTAGTTCACCAGTTCCAGCAGGCAGAACCCGATGACGGCCGCTGCCGTGAAGGCCATGGTGGGTACCGGACCGAAGGCGAAATACACGCCCGCCAGGAAGAGGCCCTGGATGATGTGGTATCGCAATACGGAATTGGAGAGGTTCAGGGG
>CAZGYS010000706.1:0-3514 GCA_964530305.1 uncultured Leptospiraceae bacterium | reverse complement strand
GAATCGCGGCCGTATTTCAGCTCCACGGCATCCACCAGGTGCTTGTTCTTCAACCGACGCAGGCGTTTGAGTTCATGTTCAGGCACGCCCGTGTCGCGACGCGCCTGGCGCAAGGCGACCCCGTAACAAACGCTCAAATAATAATGCATGGGCCATTCATTCTCCGACCCCGGAAAAGCCTGGTATTTCTTGAGAATCTCCAACGCCGGATAGGTATTGCCCACGGCCACCTGGTGCACGATGTACATCCGATAGGCCACTCTCTGCAAGGAGCGAAAACGCTTTTCTTTCCGCAGCGACTCCTGGTCGATTCGATCCAGGGTGGAAAAAATGCCGCGATAGTGCCCGGCCAATTCCTGGTTGTATCTCCGCCGCAGCCGGCGATCATCGCGGTCGATGCGCGAAGCCTGATCGATGTGCTTCCACCACAGGCGATCGCGGATGTTCATGCGCTTGATCTGCAGGCCGTTCAACTGTTTACGAAACTTCGCGGATTCTTCCTGAGCCAGCTCGTAATAACTCAGCGCGCGGCGATACAGGGCGTAATTGAAAGCGGCGCGAGTGCGGCGATTATGACCGATGATGGGCAAGGTCTCGGGCAAATAAGGAAAAGAGGCCCACCGGCGTTCAATGGCGCTGGTAACCGTCGGAGTCGGGCGACCTGTCTTTCTTTTCTTAAAGAGGCGATACTCGTTCTCCAGGAGACGCCGCCCGGATTGAGCCGTCAGTTCCGGGCCCGGCGCCGCCATGACCGCCAGCGCAATCGCCGCGGCAAGACCCCTCATTTCTTTTCTTCCGGAAACAGGGGTTTCTCCTTCCACTCGGGATCGAGCACGGGAGGAGTCAAGGGACCGGGATCCTCACTATAGAATTTCAGCAGATCGGCCTGCATGCGTTTTTTGACGGGCCGCGGTTTACCGTATTTCTTCAGGAAATTTTGCGTGATGCCCAGCTTGGAATTCACCCGCGCCAGGTGCAGCCCGATGTAGCGATTGAAATCCAGTTCCCCCCGCACGATTTGATAGCGCTCCGACTCGATGGTGGGCAGGTCCAGTTCGAAGGGATACTCATGGGCCTCCTGAGCCAGGGCCTTCGCGCGCTTCCAGTATTTCAGCGATTCCATATAGTAGGTGCGCGCGATGAGAAATGAAATCTCCAGGTCGTCGGAGAAATCCAGATCGTGGAAATAGAGATGGCGTTTGTCGTAGAGGGAACCCAATCGCATGTACATGCGCATGATGATCAGGTTGATCTTCATATGCATGAGCAGGCGATACTTGTGATACTGGGGTTGCGTCTCGATGCGACACAGGGCGTGACGGGGATGGCGAAAGCGGGCGTCGCGCGCGCGAAACAGAATCAAGAGGCGCAGCTTGATGTCGTGGGGTTTGTAGTTCGGCGGCAAGCCGTGGAGCAGGTACAGGTCTTCCAGGAAACGGGGGTACCATTTCTTCTGCTGGAAGGGAATCCAGTCCGAGAATTTCACCCATCGCCCGGTGCGATCATAATAGTAGTTGAGTCGCAGCATGCCCTTCGGCTGCTGGGGATAATACTGGTTGGGTATGGCCCGGGTACGAACGGACTGCGCGGATACATCGCCCGCCGGAGCCATGAACAGCACAAACAAAGCCGCCGTGAAGAATCGGGCCGGCCGCCGAGCCGGATTTCGCCCGGGCGATTTTATTTCAAGCGCTCTGGAAAACATGATCCCCGAGACCCGCGGGTCCCCGGTACACATTTCGGGCGATTTTGGGGGTTACATTAGAGTTATTGGAGCCCGGAACCGGTTCGAATCTAGGCCGACGCGGACAAATTCAGGACGATGAAAGCCGTGCAAACGAGCCGTTCACCCGTTTCACCCCTCACCGGTTTTCCCGTTAATCAGCCTGCCGCGATGGCTTCGTCCAGGGTATCATAGATCTGAACGAAATCGGTCAGACCGACAATATCCATCACTTTGCGGAAATGAGGGTTCAGACCGGAGAATTCGATCTTGAACTTGTTGTCGGTGGCCTTGGTGATGAGACCAATCAGAATGGCGATACCGGCGGAATTGATGTACTTGGTATCACTGAAGTCCAGGATGACGCGGTCTTTCTTATCCTGGGGAATCTCTCCATAATACTTCACGAGTTCATCCTCGGCCTCGGAAGTAATTTCTCCGGAAATGTGAATGACCGGAATCTCATTCTTAATGGAAGTAGACAGTTGAAAAAGAGCAGCCATTCCTGATGATTCCCCGCGTCCCTCGTTTATCTCGATTGCTTGTCGACTTGCGCCGTTTCGATTACGAGGAAAAACCCAACCTTAAAAATTTTAGAATTCTGATAACCCTTTTGGAGGGTTGATCCATAAAAGACCAGGGGAAAATTGAAGCAATTCATTTTCTCATCGGACAATCAATTAATTTGTACAGTGCATAATTTTACATGGTACCGACACCGGGGCGGACCCGTTTTCATCACTATGGTCGTGGAACGCGAAAAAGCGATTGCCCGGGGCTTCCGCGCGGACAGCCTGTCACGCGCGGGCGAGCTCTCGCGAAGGACATACCATGCGGTACACCGGAACCATACGTAAAATGAAGACGGAGTTGAAAGCTCCCGTGCTCTACAGCCTCCCTCTGGGCGATGAATTGATTCCCATGAATGATTTACTGGGACGTGAAGTAACTTTCAAGTTCTCCAATGAGATCCATTGCATGGGTTGCGGCAAAAAAACCCGCAAATCATTCAACCAGGGCTACTGCTATAACTGCTTCATGAACCATCCCGAATGCGAACCGTGCATTTTGCGTCCGGAACTCTGCCGCGCTCACGAAGGAGAGGCCCGAGACCTGGCCTGGTCGAAGAAGCACTGCCTCCAGCACCATTTTGTATATCTTTCAGTAACCAGCGGCGTGAAAGTCGGCATCACGCGTTCTTCCCAGATTCCCACCCGCTGGATCGATCAGGGTGCCCACGGCGCCATCAAGCTGGCGAAGACCCCCAATCGCCATACGGCCGGACTATTGGAAGTGGAACTCAAGAAACACATGGCCGACAAGACCGATTGGCGTCGCATGCTGCGAAACGAATTTCCACCGGATACGGATCTGAAAGCTCGCAAGAAAGACGCGGCCGAGAAATTACCGGAGGAATTGGCGGTGCATCTACTCAAGGACATGAAGGTGACCTCCATCGAATTCCCGGTTCAAGAATACCCGACGAAAGTAAAGAGCGTCGGCTTTGATAAGCTGCCGGAAATTAGCGGGAACCTCACCGGCATCAAGGGCCAGTATTTAATTTTCGACGACGGACGGGTCTTGAACATGCGTAAACACCAGGGTTACCTGGTGGAATTCGCCGTGAAATGACGCGGGTCGCTCCCGGGAGCGCAAGTTCAAGGCGATTCAGCCGGCCGAATTCAGGCCGCGCTCGCGAATGGGGATATAGTCCGTGTTGAGGGGAAACTCCAGCCGGGCGATGGTGCGGGTGTCCTCATAGTAGACGCGAAAATTACCGGGATTGAATCC
>CAZGYS010000705.1:0-3515 GCA_964530305.1 uncultured Leptospiraceae bacterium | reverse complement strand
TGAAAGCAGGCATCACTTCCCATTCCGTACCTTCCGGCGGCGACAGCTCAGCCTGTACAAAATCGATTCGAAAGGGCGCGAGTCCCAATCTGAAATACAGCGAAGTTAATGCGAGATCCTTCAAAGCCGCCAGGGGAGGAGGAAACAGGGAGCGAAGCTCATCGGTACCCGGTACCAGCTTCGTTTCCAGCAAATCCGCGACGGACAGGCGAAAGTCGCTCAAGTGGAATGCAAGACTTCTTTGTCGCGGACCGTACCATCGCCCCGCGAGTGTAGCCGCGGAATCTCCAACGGGCACCGAGGCGACCGCCCGAAGGCCGGCTTCCGGCATGGCCATTTCCGAAAAATAGGCATGCATCAAAGATACGCGAACGGGCAAAGGGCCGGAAGGCAGGATTCCATTCAGCTCCGTCTGGTTTAGGCGCAGATCAATAATAGGCCCGCGACCATCGTTCGGCGCGATATGAAATGGAGCGACGGGTCCATATACAGGTATGCGACTGCCGCGGCCGATCTCCTGATTGCCGGCGTTATCATGGGCCAGCAGAAATCCCGCGTGGGCCAGTCCGGGTGAAAGCGGATCCAGGTGGCCGCGAAAATTCATGCCGGCGGCAAACTCCGCGGCGAAATCCGGGTCACGAAAGTCGAATGAGCACAAAATGAAAGCCGGCCGGTTTCCCGTCGAATTGCCTTCCCCTGAAAGAGGAGCTTCGAATTCGAAATTGATCAATTCGAATAAAGTGCCGACCAGGTGCCGGAAACTTTGGGGAAAGAGCCAATCCCGGGGCGGCATAATAAACAATTGTAGTTCGACCCGCCCGCCATGCGTTCCGAGATATAATTGTACGGGTGCGTCGGTTATTCGCAATAAATCAGCGTAGCCGGAAATAAGAAAAATCGCGGAGGCGTTAATGGGCGCGCGACGTTCATCGGCATTGGAGTCCGGCGGCGGTTTTTCGACCCGCGCTTTCGTGATCTCGAACGATTCCACTTCGAGATACTTGCGCAGCAGCTCCGTAATATGAGGCGCGCCCAGAATCAGCGGGTCCAGACGAAAGACCCGGGCGCCGCCGTCGTGGAGTCGTGTTTCCACTAGATCATTCAGGAGCGCCGAGTCCATGGCGATTTTCTAATTCTTTTTAATTTTCTGTCTATGCTTTTTCTTTTTGACAATAGAGGATAGAGGAGCGTCATCATGCATCCGGAATTGACGATGAGTACCGGGTTCAGCGATATAAAGTCTGAGGATCTTTTTAAAAAGGCGGGAGGTCCCCAGCTTTCGCTCCAGGAAACCGAGATAAATAAGAAGAATCGATATGAAGTACGTGCTGAGTTCATGGAGCGCCTGGGCAAAGTGCAGGCGTATTTTAACCTGGATCGTTCGGAAGCCGCACGGCGTATCTACATTGATCAATTTATTCTTGAGGCATTGGAACGTTCGGAAAGTCAGAGTCTGATTATTACGCCGGAGGAAAATATTGCCGCCGATCGGGCACGCGTAGGCCACGGACCTCTTGATTACCTGGCTTCGGCCATCGACAGTGAAACAGAGAATCCTATCTACTGGCCGAGTGTAGTCATTGAGGCCAAGCGCGGTCACCAGAAACTAAACCATGCCTTCTGGCAGATGCTGGCCCAGATCTTTACCCTGCATCAGGTAACTGAAAAGAACGAATTATTTCGCGGCGTGGCTTCGGACGGACGCTACTGGACGTTCGCTGAACTCCATATTCTCGTGGATCGTCACGACAACACCGACAAAGAATACACGGTCTTTCATTCGCCGAGGCTGGACAGTGCCAACGAGGAAAGCGTTATGGATATCATTAGTCTGCTGATTCGCTTCTTTATGTATTATAATTACCGCGACGGCATATTGTAAACGGAGATGCGCGCCGTGCTGTCCAGGTGCTGATATTTAAAGCCGCCATCCGGCCCGGTCCCGTCGGCCTTTCACGTAACCCGTTGACAAATGCGCGGGAGAAGTCACCTTCGTCTCATGAACTCTCGCCTGGGAACCGCCCCGATCATACATATCGCTCTTTGCATGGGTCTTACCATGTCCATGGGCGCTTTCTATTTCGTCCGCTCGCAGGGCGGCGTGGAAGCTCCGCCCGAGGATTTGATTCAGAATTATTTGATTCTAGGCGTGGCCATGGCGGCCATGTCGAGCGTCATGGCTTTCATTTTGCCGGGCATGTTGCTGGCGAAAGTCCGCGCGATAGTTGCCGATGAAGTGGAGCCGCTGACCTACGACCAGTTGAAGGAATATGTACCAAAATACCAGACGGCGAAAATAGTCCAGTGGGCGCTGGTGGAAGGTCCCGGCCTATTGAACGGCGTTTTCTTTTTTCTGACGGGACATTTACCCTTCTTAATGATCGGAGGCGCAATGCTCCTGCTCCTGGTTTTCTTGCGGCCTTCCCTGAAAGATCTGGTGCAGCGCATGGGCATTGCCGGGAATCGCCTGCCGGAAGGCGAATTGTAGGCCGACTTAATTCGCGTCGTGCGTGTTCGCGCCGGCCTGACCGTCCGAGCCCGTGAGGATTTTTTCCAGGTTAACGGCTATCTCCTTATAGGGGTGATGTTGTATGAACCCGGGTTTACGGTGGCCGTTCAGGAAATCGCTGATATCCGACGCTTCTCGACTCTTGATGCCGCTGGTTTTGAATAGTCCGCCCCAGAGGTCTACGGCCAGGAGCGGGCATTGAACAACGCGATGTCGTGCTTTCTCTCCGGGAAACGTCCATTCGAAGAGCCGGCCGCGTTGCTCCACTGACTTTTGAGAAACGATCCGGCTTTCTTGCGAGCATCGCCTTCGCAAAAACCCCAGGGCGATTTCGTACTTAACGCCGCGATATGTCGTATCCGCCAGAAAATTAAACTTGAAATCGGCGAAGGCCGTCTCCAGGAAAGAATGCATCTCATTGAGGATGGGCCCGCCTTGAACTCGTGGGCTGGTATACTGGATTAAGAGAATTCGCTCGTTTACCGGCGGAAAGCCGAGCATCCCATGGAGCTGCGACAAATCGCGTGCATCCAGGGGGTGTGCGTCATGAAAGACGTGGACCAGAACCTGGAACCTTCGCTCAGCGATTTTTTCATCGTTCGCGGATCTTGAGGCGATTTCGTTCAGTTGGGCTTTTTCAACGTTTCCGGTTTCATGGAGGCGGGCGACCAGCGGGCGCGAGTCCACGCCGGACACCAGGCAGAGGGCGCGCAAGAGTCGCGCGGCGTCCGAATCGCTCATGGTAAGCGGGAGGTAGTGACTCATGCGAAAGTCCGGACTCGGCTCTCTGGGATAGCGGGGCGGCGGTTCGGGATCGATTTTTCCCGTGGAAATTGCCTCCAGCATGGCATCGATTTCCTCATCGGAGAGAATTTCAGTCATGGGGACTCCCCGGCCGGCGCGGCTCGGCGCACGAAGGCTCCCGCGGCCAGAATTTCGCACTGTGATTCCGCCTTCGTCGGGGAGTCGCCGCAAACCCTTAACCGGTCATTGTTCAGCCAGCGCG
>CAZGYS010000704.1:0-3525 GCA_964530305.1 uncultured Leptospiraceae bacterium | reverse complement strand
TTGTCCGTAATTCGAAAATCAAAAGTATAAAATTTGAAGTAGTGCCAACCGGCGTCGTAATATGGAACGTCACCCCATTCAGGATTTCCCCCGCCTCTATAAGAATTAAAATGAAAGGAAAAATCATGGGGCTCGTCGAGGGTGATATCATCCAGGATGCGGTTATAGGTATAGTAGCCGTCTCGGGATTGCCGCCACCTGCTTTGGATCTCTTCGAAAATGCCGCCGATAAACTCGTGCTTATTTTCAATATAGTACTCGAAGGAATGATTGCGGCGCATCGGTAAAGAATAGTTTCTCGTTCCATCGTTTTCAACTAGAAATAGCTGAGGGAGGAGGATTCATATTGTTGACCGCGGAGTCGCGGAGGGTGTTTGAGCAAGATTCCTATTCAGAGCCCAGCTCTTCTTGTTTCTTGATTTCTCGTATTTCTTCTCGCGTGAGATGTTTCTCACGTAAAGAGTCTATCGTAATCGTCGGATCCCTCAAAATCCCATATGATTTCAGGAACTATTCGTCGAGGTGTTTGTCTCTATATTTGTATTCATCGAAGGAGCTCATCCCTATTTCGTGCGCATGGCGGGCGGCGAATTCCTGCGGACTTATGGACGTGTCGAATATTCGTTCAGCCACTTCCTCGCGGTATTATTGGGGGTTGAATCGAGTTCCGGAATTTACTTTTCTTTAGCCGGCTCGTTATGAAGTTCTTCGAAGGCTTCCGTAGGGAACTCCTGGTTTCGCCAGAGCTCTTTGTACCGGGTTGGCCCAATCTTTTGGTTAATATTATAAAGAATTTGCGTGACCTGGTGAACGATACGGTGTACTGGCGTGTTGCCTTCCAGGCTGACGCTATAATCCGAAGCGCGCTTCTCGGTCCGGTGGCGTCGCAGAGAGTATTTCGCTGTCTGTCCGTCGGAAGTAGCCATCAGATGAAATGAGCCGGGTTCGGTCATGAAAATCGCTTTGGCTTCACGTGCGCCTTTGCGTAACTTCAGGGCCATTTCGGCTAGATCTCTGAGGCTGTCGTAAATGTAAGAGGCTGGGAACCGAACTATATCAAGGCCATCGGAAATTTCGATATCGGCCCAGCCCTCATCGCTAACCTCATACTTGATCGAAAACCTCGACATCGACACAGGCCAACCTCTCCCAACGCCACTGCTTCCAGAATCTCCGCGCTCCCCGCGCCTCCGCGGTAGACTTACTGAAACCCGAGCATCCGCCCGCCCTGGTAGACGACAAGCGAAGCAACGTAAGCCAGCATGGTCATGTAGGTGAACATGAAAATCGCCCAGGGCCATGAATTGAGTTCTCGCTGAACGGTGACCACCGTACTCAGGCACTGGCAGCACAACGCGAAGAATACCATGATGCTCACGGCGGTGAGGGGCGTGAAAATCGCCGTGCCGTCGGGATGCTTTTCGCGGCGCATTTTTTCGCGCAGGTCGGTGGAGGTTTCGTCGGCGTCACCCACGCTGTAGATGATGCCCAGGGTGGCGATGATCACTTCCCGGGCGGGAAACGCGGCCAGGATTCCCACCGTGATTTTCCAGTCATAACCCAGGGGCGCGAAGACGGGCTGAATGGTCTTGCCCATGCGTCCCAGATAAGATTGCTCCAGATAAGTGGAGGCAATGCGATTGTCCCGTTCAGCTTCCAGGGCCTTGACTTGTTTGGCCAGGGCGGCTTTCGCCTTTGCGTCGTCGGCTTTCGTGTTGGCCTTGACGACGTCGATCTTGCCGTTGTATTCCAGCTCGATGGGCTTCGCGACGGCGGGGTCCCGGGGAAAATAAGTTAATGCCCAGATGATGACGGTCAACGCGAAGATCGTCGTGCCCGCGCGCACGATGAATTTCCAGGCGGCCTGGCTGACGCGATGATAAACATTGCGCAGGCTGGGCCGTCGATAGGGCGGCAATTCCATTATGAAGGGAATGGTGGGCGTCTTGAGCACGCCCCGATTCAGAATCCAGGCGATGGGCATGGCCACCAGGACGCCCACGGCGTGCATGAAAAACAACGCCAGGCCCGCGGCGGCGGCACCGTAGACGGGCTGAATGAACGCGCCGATCATCAAGACGTACACGGGTAAGCGCGCGGAACAACTCATCAAGGGCGCGGTGAGTACCGTGGTCAAACGCGCGCGCGTGTCGGTCATGACTCGCGCGGACATGACGCCCGGCACGGCGCAGGCGAAACTGGACAGCATGGGAATGAAGGCGCGGCCGTTCAGTCCCGTCCAGCTAAGCAGCTTGTCCATGAGAAAGGAAGCCCGCGCCAGATAACCGCTGTCTTCCAGGACGGCGATGAAGATAAACAGAATAATGATCTGCGGCAAGAATACCACTACGGAGCCGACGCCGCCGACGATGCCGTCTTTCACCAGCGATTCCAGAATGGGCGTCGTCGCCAATAGCGGCGAAATCGAATCGCCGATGAAGCCGAAAGTATTCAGCGCGAGAACCTCCGCCGATTGATGCTGCACTCGCCGGAGTCCATCGATGATCTCGCCGTGTATCTGCACAGCGACAATCTGGCGAGATTTCGTTTTCGAAGTCGCAAACTCGCGAAAACCAATGAGCTTGCTGAACTGCTGCCCAAAATTCAGGCACCACTTGTGGGTCTTTGGGGTGAGCATGATGCGACGGCAGGAGGGGTGGAGAAAATCGAGGCGAGACATCACTTGTTCAGCGCAGCCCAGCCGCCCTCGGAGTTTCATGTAATCCAAGGTGCCGGTCACTGGGTGATGTACGAAAACCCAAAAGCCGTAACGGACGCGCTACTTAGCGACCTTCCAAACTGACAATTTTCATCACGTCTCGTTGGTTAGAGAAGGAAGTCACATCCCGAGTTTCGCCACTTAGCCCTACACCTGGGGGAAGTGCGCTCGCGACAACCGACCATATGCTCAAGTTTTCTTGCTGCGCATTATCGGGCAAAATCTCGCCACTGTCGTAACCGCTTCAATTGGAAGAAAAGATTAGCTTTCCTGCCTCATTTCATTACCGCCTTCAGGCCAGATTTGCCGCCATCATCGCGATAGCGCTCTTTTCCCTCTTCGCCGAAACGACCCTTGCTCAAACGTGCCCACCGGATTTTGGTGGTGGACGTTTGTGCACCGCACGGGACTTCCGCATCACAGGCGTTGTGGTCAATGGGCCTGACGAATGCACCGACGGCGAAACCATTTCGATAGAGCTGCTTGTCGGCCTGACCTCAACTGCCAATGAGCGTTATGACGTCGGAATTTTTGTTGGCGATAACGGCGGCGAAGTTATCTCTGGCGCTAGCTGCAGCTTCTCAAGCCTGACTCCGCAAACCGCGAGTAATGCCCTCTTTAACGGCACTGATCCGGCGGGCCTTGGACCATACCGGGATCTCGAGGGCGATGCCTGCGGCGATGTCAGCGCCCCAGATGGAGAGAACTTCCGACTGATACAGCTCAACTCAGTGCTATGCAAGGATGATGATGGCGATGGCGACGTCGACATCGATGGCCTTGTCGTCTGGAGCCAGAATGCGAAC
>CAZGYS010000703.1:0-3525 GCA_964530305.1 uncultured Leptospiraceae bacterium | reverse complement strand
GAGTGGGCGCCGTGCGCGAACTGCGGGGCGGCCCCGTGGTGTTCACCGAGGACATCACTCATTATGAACCGCCCTTGCGCCTGGATTATCTAATTCGCGAATGCAACATTCCCATTCGCCACGAATACGGCACCATTCGCCTGAGCGAAGAGCAGCCCGGCGTAACTCACGTGCTCTGGGAAAGCAAGTTCGAACTGCCCGTGCCCGTATTCGGTTTTCTCATGCAACCCTTCGCCGTCGTGGGCGGCTCCAACGCCTTTCGCCGAATTCTGGAACAGGTAAAGCGCGAAACGGAACAAACCCCGGCCGCGTCGTAAGTCTCGAATAAAAAGAGTCCGCGCAATGGAACGTAGGCCGCGAACTTTCAGGCGGTGATGCCGTTGAGGATGGTTTCCACGACGATGTCCGCGTGGGCTTCCATGAGGGCCGGGTCGGACGGATCCAGTTCATAGCTTTCGCGCAGCATCAAGGCATCGATGAAATAGACCGAGATGGCGCCGTTGATCATACTGATGAAATTCAGTATGGGCAGCTTCTTGAATTTGCGGGAGCGCAGAGCCACGTTTACGAAGCGCCCCACCAGCTTGTGCATGGGTTCGATGTGATTTTCAATGAGCCAGCTTGCCCGCTCATTACGACGCGGCCCCTCGGAAAGAATGATGCGCATGAGCTCCGGGCGCTTCGCCGCGAAGTAGACATACTTGCGCAGGAAGACCTTGAGGGACGCGGCGGGTTCCAGGTCCTGCAACTCCAGTCCAAGGTTTTCGAACTGGCGATACATATCGTCGAAGCAATGCCCCACGGCCGCCTGCCAGAGGCTTTCCTTGTTACTGAAATGATAGTGAACCAGGGTCTTGGCCACTTCGGCCCGCCGGGCGATTTCGGCCAGATTGGCCCCCTCGAAGCCGTTGAGGGCGAACTCCCGCAGGGCGACGTTTAGAATGGTTTCACGGGTGGAGGCGGTGTTCGCCTCGTTCGCGCGGGGGCGGCCGGGACGACGTGGTTCCGGGCGATCCGAATCTCGACTATTCCCCGACACCCCTCGATTCCACGCGCTTCCAGGCGACTGTCAAGAATAATAAGCACGAAACAATCTTGACCGCCCGCGGGGGCGATGATATTCATGGGGCGGCTCGACCGCGAAATCCGCGGCTGCCCGTGCATAAATGGATTTTAGCCCGGCTTTTTTTCTCTACCTGTCCGCGGGACTTCTACTCACGCTGATCGTGATTTCGCAGGCGATTTTGCTGTGGCCCGCGCTGTTCACGGGCCTGGTGAATCGTCTCATCGCCGCGGCGGGCCTGCCGGAATTTCGCTTTCGCCTGAAGGGAAAAATTCGAGGCTTCGGCTTTATTTTTTTCGGCGGCGGCCCCCTGCGCCTGGATATCCGCGACGACTATCTGGGCTACATCCTGCGGCTGGATGTTCCCTCCTTCGGGTTCCGACTGAATCCCGCCGCCTTGCTCATCGGGCGCGTTCGCGTTTCGGGCCTGACCCTGCGCCAACCCCGCATGCGGGTCCGGGTCTTTCGCCATCGCCGTAAAATCGATCCCGAAATTCGCCCCCTGCCCGATTTCGGCACCGTTTTCGTGAGCGGGATTCGCATCACCGGCGGACACGTGCACATCCACGATACCACCATCCTTACGCCCCTGCGCCTGGACGTGCGCGAAATCAATATCAAGGGCGGACGCTTCGACGCCGGCGTGCCCATCAGTTTGTTTTTTCTGTCCCGGGAGGGGCACGCGTTTCTGGACGAAGCGCCCATCGCCATTAATCTAAAGAACGGCAAGGGCCGCCTGAACATCCAGGGGCTGGACCTGCGGGCGCTGGCCGGCATCGGTTCCTTTCTGATTCGGGAAGGCCTGCTGGATCTGGACTTTCCCTATGAACTAAAAGAGAAGCGTCTCATCGGCGGCGAAGTCGACATGCGCCTGCGTAACTTTCGCTCTTCGCTCCAATCCCGGGGCGATGCTCCCGCGGTGGACAGCAAGGCGGTGACTCCGGCAAACGCGGTTGCCGAAGCGGAGACGAAATCATCGCCGGCGGACGGCGACAACACCGACGAAGTTTATACTCAACTCTGGGAAGCGGCGCGCAAGACTTCCGAATACGGCCGCGTCTTTCCCTTTTCGTTTGATCTGAAGGACTTCCCCGGCATGTTCGATCAATCCTTGCAAGGCCTCCTGCGCCGGCTGTTCAAGGACTTCGCCGTGCAGACCGTAAAGCAGCCCGTGCTGGCCGCCATGAGTTCGGCCTTTCGCGGTATTTCCTCCCTGTTCGGAAAGAACAAGGCCGCGGTCGAGGAAGAGCCGGAACCGCGCCGGGGTTTCATGGCGCGGCTGTTCCGGCGCGATACTAAGCCGTCACGACCTGAGTCAGATAACGATTCAAAGGATGAACCAGCTTGAAGATCTTCGCCGCGTCTTTTACGAATTTCGCCGCCAGCACGTCCTTGTCCGCGAAGGCCTTCCAGACGAAGTAATCCTTGAACTGTAGTAGTTCCAGATCCGGATGATCCTTTGGATAACCTTTCGGCGCGGTCTTGAGCTTTTCGCCCTTGAGTTCCCCCAGTTCACGCTTGAAGGCGGCCGCGTTCAGGATCTTTTTCAGGGGTTTCGAATCCTCATCGATGGCCGCGCGAATCTTGTTCAGGTGCTTGGATTCGCAGCCGTGCATGCCGCCGGCAACCCCCGTATGACCGCCGGGACCCACGCGAATAAAATAACCGCCGCCCAGCGCCTTGCGTCCGCCCGCCTGAATGTGCGCGCCGAATTCGGTTTTATAGGGCGATTTATCCTTTGAGAAGCGCACGTCCCGATTGATCCGGAACATGCAGTCCTTCGGAGAGAGGCCCTTGACGCCAGGATCGAATTTGGCGGTCTCCTTGATCAAGTCCTCGATGAAGGCCGCGAAGTCTTCCTTTGCGGTATTATACAGGGCGCGATTGTCCTCGAACCAGGCCTTGCTGTTGTTCTTCTTCAATTTTGCCAGATAGTCCAGCGTGCTTTTATCCATGGATTTCCTCCTTTCCCGAAAGACGAACGGCATCGCCCTGATTAGACATCCATGGACCCGATCCGCGATTTTTGGAAACTTTTTTTCGTTTTTTCGGCGCAAGCCCGCGCCCAATGTCCAAATTCCCATCGCCTCTACGTCTGAGTTCCGACACGGGCCGAGCGTCTATTTGAACGGCGGTAAGGACCTGGCCAGGATCTTGAAAAAGGTGGAAAAAGCCGGCGGCAAGGTGCTTCTGGAAAAAACCAGCATCGGCGAGTTCGGTTTCATCGGTCGTTTCCTGGATACCGAAGGCAACCAGGTCGCCCTGCATAATAATTGAGGGCGCGACCCAACGGAGAAAACAGCATGAAGGAATTTTTGCTCATATTGAGAGACCATGACGCGAAATTCGAGTCCTTCTCACCGGACGATTTCCAGCAGGTAATCAACAACTTCGTGGATTGGAATCGCAAGCTGGACTCCGAAGGGCGATTGGGTCCCCGGGCCAAGCTCACGTCGGACCTG
>CAZGYS010000702.1:0-3528 GCA_964530305.1 uncultured Leptospiraceae bacterium | reverse complement strand
TCACACTCAATGGCCGTGATATCCGCGTTCGGGAACTCCACCTTGATTTGTTTGCGCGCTTCCTCCGAACGAGACGACTCACTCCCTCGGGGCAGGCTTTCTTAACGGCTTCCGCGCCCTTGCGAACCGACTCGAATGATTGCAGATCACACTCAATGGCCGTGATATCCGCGTTCGGGAACTCCGCCTTGATTTGTTTGAGCGCTTCCTCCGAACGAGAAGACTTTCTATTTAGAAGCAGGACTTTGGCGCCCAGTTCAGCGACCGTGCGCGCGGCGATGCGTCCGGTGCCCGACGTCGTTCCCGTAATGACGACCGTCTTGCCGGCCATGGACGGCAGACCCGCCTTGAATTCATCGAAATGTACTGATTTGACCTGTTTTTGCGTATATGACATAGCGAGCCTCCGCTCCTCGAATTTAAGTGACACTGTGCCGCTTATTTAAGAGCCAGGATATAAAATAAGTGACAGATCGTCAACTAATTATTTTATTGTACCTGAAATCATTTGAGGCAGGAATCGGGTGAGCTGGGAAAGAGCAAGAACGTCGGAGCAAAAGGAAGCTAGAATCAATGAGGTCATGGCCGCGGCCCGCCGACTCTTATTGAAACAGGGCTTCGAGTCGGTCTCCCTTTCCCAGATTGCCTCGGAATTAAGCTTCGGGCGAACCAACCTGTACAAGTACTTCGAATCCAAGGAAGAAATCTACCTCAAGCTTCTATCCGAGGAAATCGCCCAGTTCGGCCGCCGGCTGACGAAGGCCCGGGAAGCGGCCCAGAGCGACGAAGCCGATCCCGTGGACAACTTCGTTCACCTGTGGACGGAACACTTAAAGAAAGAAAAGGCCATGCTCCTGTTGATGTCCCTGGCCGGAAACATCCTGGAGAAAAACTGCTCCGACCGGATCCTGCTGGAAAGTAAAACCGCCATGGCCGCCGCGTCCCTGCAATCCTTCGTGCCTTTCGTACAGAGCTACTTTCCGCACTTAAGCGAGGAAGCGGCGAGCGACCTGCTGACTTCCCTGATCGTGACGGCCAACGGTCTGTTTCCGTTCTGCGGACTGAACAATCGCCAGAAACAGCTCTTAAGAAAGGAAGGCCTGGGCTCGCTGGTCCACGAATTCGACGAATCGTACAAACACATGATTACCGGTTACCTGCGCGGCGTTAAAGGCGATCTCCCGACCCAAAATTGACTTGAAATTAATCAAACGTCGATGATAGTCACTCCGTCTAACGTTTAACAAACATTCCGACACGAGGAGACTATTATAAATGAAGAATAAATTTCTATTCGCTGCCCTGGTATCCGCCATGGTATTCGGCACCGGCGCCGCCATGGAGACCCTGGAAGCACGGTCCTGCAAACGCGTGCGCACCTACGCGGCGGGCAATTCCCTGACCAAAACCGGCGCACGCGCTCGAGCCATTTCCAACTGGCGTAAACGCGTCCGCAAAAAATACAGCTCTCGCTATGCCTTCTACACGCGCGCTAAATCCAAGCGTATGCGTTGCTCCAAGCGTAGCGGTCGTTACTTCTGCACTGTGGGCGCCAAGCCCTGCAAGCTTTAATTCACTGGAAGCAGGCAACGAGTCCGTCGCGAAACCGCGGCGGGCTCATTTCCCTCCTTTTTCAAATCTTCAGTATCCCCTTACGTCCCGACACGAATTCTTTTTCGTATTCATCTAGAAAATCGCGTTTCCTGAACCAGATCCAGGCGATCAGTTCCGCCTCACGATCAGCCGCGTGCTTCGCCAGATATCTCAAAGCTAGAACCAGGTCGGGCTCGAACTCAGCGGAAGGGTTCTCGAAGCGCGAAGCGTGATTCGCTCGCGCGAGAATTTGCCGGATCCGTTTCTCCATGGCATCCACGGCGCGATCATCGCCATGTAATAAGAGAACCCGGATAGCATGACGCTTAAACTGGTAATTGGATCGCTCCCGCAGCGCCCGGTCGTAGAGATCGCTGGAAGCGGCTCCATGCAACACACCGAGTGAATGAATGGCGCCGGCGAAAGGCGCAATGTGTTTCGACTCTTCCACGAATTTACGCAGGACAGGCACGGAGGCGCGGCTTCCCACGAAGCCCAGGGACCCAAGAGCGAATCCGAGTTCATTGCGATTAATTCTTCGGGCTACATGATCCAGGAGCGCCTTTTCAACGGTCTTGCGCGGTAGATCGATGCGTCGGGCCAGGTAGGCGACGCTCTCGCGCGTCCGGCCGTCCTTCTCTTCGAGCATCGCGAGCAGTTGCCCGGCGTTCAGGCTGAAATCTCCCGCCGCGGGCAATTGGTGCATTACCCTGAAGCGTTCCAGATCAACCAGACGTTCGAGGAGACGCCATCGCTCATCTCTCGAGATATCCGGCGAACCCAGCGCCGACAGCAGCTCCCGAACTTCATCCGCGAACGATTCTTCGTCCTGTTTACTCACGCCGCTCCGTCACCCCTTTCGCCTCGAACAACCTGATTTTCAAGCTTCCCACGACCGGCGCCTTCGCCTGGATCATCAGGGGCCAGCGGCGATTGTCGTCCGAAATCCAGATCAAGGTCTTACCCTTCGACTTGAAGATACCGCTGGTCTTGATGTAGGGCCGCACTACCAGCGCGGGAAAAGTCTCTTCGCGGCCGT
This sequence comes from uncultured Leptospiraceae bacterium, assembly GCA_964530305.1. Taxonomy (GTDB): domain Bacteria; phylum Spirochaetota; class Leptospiria; order Leptospirales; family Leptonemataceae; genus CAZGYS01. Next base: position 896 of record CAZGYS010000702.1, on the reverse strand, counting down.
TAACGGTCAAGGTCAGCTTTTCGCGGCGAAGAATGGACATGCGCAGACTGGTCAGCTTGCTGTCGTCGAATACGTTCATTCGAAACGACATGCCGGGCTTACCCCGACGCTTATCCGAGCGATTGAAATAAATAGCCGAGAGCATATCCAGCGCGTCCCGGGGCAGATTCCGCGAAACGCCGGCGCGCTCCTTCCATTTAGCGCCCTTGCGTTTTTCACCCATCTTATCCGTATTGCCGGAGAATTCCTTTTCCGACCACCTTGCCAGGCGCGAATCCGGATACAGATAGACGACGGCCCGGCGATGGTAATTACCTTCGCGCAGCGCCTTGCGACTGAACAACGTGCGTCGCTTCACGGGATCCCAGTAAGAGGTAATGACGTCGCGCACGGGAAACATGTAGCCCAGCGCCCCGGAACTGCGCGCCCGAGTTTGCAGAACCAGGCAGTCCACGCCGCGATAGTTGATTCGGCCGGGCACCGACATGCTGGCGTAACCGGCCGTGACGAAGCCCCATTTAATTTTATAACGCAGGTTTTCGCCGGGCTTGAACGCCGAATGCTCCGCCAAGGCGACGGCCGGCGCGAAAAAGAACAAGCCAAAAGTAAATAGAGCGCGGCGATTCACTACTTCCTGCCGGTGCTCTTCATCAAAATGCTCGTACCATGACTCACGAACATCACCGCGATTTTCGCCAGAATCCAGGTAAACAGCAAGCCCAGGAACAGCATTGCATAACCACCCAGGGCCCGAAATTGTTTCTCGGTGTGCTCCCGACGAGTCACGTATTTCGGTTTCTTCTTTTTCACGGGCGATTTCGCGACGGGAGGAGGAGTTCCCGTCGCCGGTTTCGCCGCGGGCTGTGATTTAGCCGCGGGCGCTGATTTGGCCGCGG
>CAZGYS010000701.1:0-3529 GCA_964530305.1 uncultured Leptospiraceae bacterium | reverse complement strand
ATATTCCGAACTTTCAATATTCATTACAATTAATGATTTAGTAAACATAATTAAATAAACATATTTAAACTTTTCATAACTGTTTAGAGCACTGTTTCTATAAAGTAAAGTTTCAAAAACTAAAAGCCGGCATTTGCATTAAAATTTGAAAGACGTTAACATTAACATGGGTAAATGGTGATGAATAAGCAAAATTTTAAATGTACGTTCGGAGTGAGACGACCGCGGTTTCGGGGTATGCTCCGAACAATGAACATCCAAAGTATACAAGCCGCGGCGCCGCCCGCCGGACGACCGGCAACCACTCCTGAAAATTGCCGGATCAAGCTTTTTGATTCGGATCAAAATTTCTCGAATCGCATCAGAGCACATCTGGAATTGGACGGATACCAGCCGGATCAGGCATGGACCGCGGATGGCTTGCTCTGGAACGTATCGAATTTCGGCGCGGAAATCGTACTCACCGAATGCGGAGATCCGAAAGTGGTTCGTCGCCTTCTCAATGGAGCTCGAAAAACAAGCCCGTGGGTTCAGATAATTCTGCTGACTGAAAGGACCGACCAGGACCTGGCGGTGGAAAGCATGCAAGCCGGCGCGCTGGACATCCTGCAGCGTCCGCCCGCTCCCGCGGCGATCCGCAGGTCCGTCGGTCATGCGTATCGCCTGAGTATGTTGCGGCGCGATAACCATGAATTATCGCGCGAGAACAACGAAAGACGCAAGCATTATCACAGCCTCTTGAATCATGCCGCCGTGATTATCGTGGAAACGGACGCGGACCTTCGCATCACGTTCATGAATCAGTACGCGGAGAGTTTGCTGGGATATTCGTCGAACAAGGTTCGAGGACGAACACTGTTCGACGTATTTTATCCGAACGCCGCGGAGACTCGGGGCGTTCGCGAAATCTATGAATCTACCGTGCTGGCGGATGTATTCCAGGGAGCTCACGTCTTCAGGACTGAGATTAGCGATACCCGCGGAAAACCGGCGACCGTTCGTTGGACGGCCAGTACCGTCAACAGGGAGCAAGGAGGGGCGCGCATAATTAATATCGGCACGTTGGTGCCCGATGAGGCGAAACTTGAGAAACGTAACCGAGCCCTCCTCAATGAAATCAACGGCAACAACCATAAGCTCAAGAGGAAAATTCGGGAAAACGAAAGGCTGCAAACCATCATTCGCCGTTACACCGCGCGTTCGGTTTGGGATCGCGCGAACTTGAGCGCGGCGGACGGCCTGGTGGAAATCCCGACGGAGTCCAGCGAGTTTACTCTAATGTTTACGGACATTCAAGGGTTCACTTCATTTTCGGAAGATGCCAGGCCGGAACTGGTGCTGGAAACGTTGAATGAATTACTGGAAATCATCGCGGACGCGATAATCTCTTCGGGCGGCGATATCGACAAATTCATCGGAGACGCCGTCTTCGCCGTTTTCGAATCGCCCCGGGCGGCTTGCATCGCCGGCGCGGAAATTCAAGCGAACCTGGACGAATGGAACCAGGCGCGGGCGGACGCGGGACTCCGGGAACTACCCGTGCGCATCGGCATCCATACCGGACACGCGATTCGCGGCAATGTCGGCGGGTGCGATCGAAAGGACAATACCCTGATTGGAGATTCGGTGAACATCGCCAGCAGATTGGAGGCCATGTGCGAACCCGGTCGGGTACTGATCAGCGAAACCACCGTGGCCAGGATCGGCATGAAAATGTCCTTGGAGCCTCGACGTTTAACCGTGCGTGGTCGAACGGAACCAATGAACGTCTATTACCTGGATGAAGCGGAGGTTTCCCGGTGAAGGAGAACAAACAGGTGTTGCTCATAGACGACTCCGCCGTGCAAAGGGAGATGCAGTCCATGCTTCTCGTGGAGCGGGGCCTTGCGGAAGACCGGATCAACGGCGCCGGCGACGGTCGGGAGGCCCTGGCTTTACTGGAGAGTCGCGTTTACCAGTTGATCGTCGTGGACTGGAATATGCCCAACATGAACGGACTGGAATTCTTGAGAACGCTCCGGAAAACGAACCAGGAAACGCCCGTGGTCATGGTAACTTCCGAATCCGAACAAGATCGGTATCTGGAGGCCATGGAGGCGGGGGCCAGCGCCTTCCTCAATAAGCCTCTGCATGAAGAGGAATACTGGGCGACCATTGAGCCCTTTCTTGTTTGAATTTTCCTTCTCTATTCTGAAAAATCCTTGCCATATATATCTTTTAGATATATCTTCTTGTTGTATCTGAAAGATATGGTCGAGTTTCGGCCGGGAGGTAAGCAAGATGGGACTATTCAGTGGTGGAGGGCCGATTCCGGCCGAAAAATGGAAAAATCCGGCGGAAAATCCCCTGCCGTTCGCGGGGTTGGCGTCGTCTTTGCGGGAGGAGCACGACTATGAGCCGGAAATCCGGGGCAAACTGCCCGCGGACCTGAACGGTTCCTTGTATCGCAACGGGCCGGGACTCTTCGACCGGGGCGGCAAAAGAAAGCGCATGCTGCTGGACGGCGACGGCATGATCCGAGCCTATGATTTCCGAAACGGCCGGGTCCGCTATCGCAATCGCTACGTGCGGACGGAAAAGTTTCGCGATGAGGACCAGGCGAATCGCTTCTTGTACGCTACCTGGTCGACCCTCGCGCCCGGCGGTATGTTTCCCAACCTGGGCGCCCGGGCCATGCGCAATCAGGCCGGCGTCAGCGTCACGCGTAAGAACGGATCGCTCTATGCTTTCGATGAGGGGGCTCCTCCCCATGAGCTGGATCCCGAAACGCTGGAAACGCGCGGCACGGCTTTCGCCGAAACCGACGGCGAATGGAACTCCTTCGCCGCGCATCACAAGACCGACGCCGAAAACGGCGACTGGCTGCACTTCGGCATACGCTATGGTCGCGCGAACTCCATTCAAGTTACAATCATGGACAAAGGCGGGCGCTTGAAGCTGCGTCGCTTGATTCCCATGGACGCCATGTACTATCTGCACGATTGGCTGGTGACCAGCAAGCACCTGGTCTTTATTTTGCATCCGGCCGTGGTGCCGGGCAAACGCCTGTTCGGTTTTCTTTCCGGTAACCTTAGTTTTACGGATGCGATTCGCTGGGACGAAAGTCGCGGCAATCGCATCATGGTCCTGGACCGGGACTGCAAGGAAGAGCCGCGTTTTTTCGAGGCGCCCGCCGCCTGGTGCTGGCATACCTTGAACGCCTATGAGAATTCATCCGGCGAAATCATCGGCGATTTCGTCGCCACGGACGGCCCGGCGGGAATCGGCAGCGAAAACGCTCCGCTGGAAAAAATCATGTCGGGCGATTTCGAGGACGACGGCTTGCACGCGTCCCTGCGGCGCTACGTGATTTCGAGTAAGGGCGCCCGAGAGGAAATCATCGCCGCGGACGATGAATACGAAATGCCTTTCGTGAACCCTTCCGTTTCGTGCCGCGAGCATCGCTTCGGATATTTTACCTGTCGCGGAGATGCCGAGGCCTTCTGGTCCAAAATCGCGCGGGTGGACGTGAAAACCGGCGAAATCATTG
>CAZGYS010000700.1:0-3535 GCA_964530305.1 uncultured Leptospiraceae bacterium | reverse complement strand
ATCCGAATTCCGCGCTCGATGCCAAATACAATACTCCTTCGATCATATCATATCGATGACCGTCTTCGGGAAGTTCGAAGTATTCATCCACGGTCACGCGACGGCCGTGGTAGCGCGAAGTATCAGGGGCAATTGCTTGCATGGCGAACTAAAATCAACCAGAGACGAGGACGCCGGGCAAGTAGAATATGTTGGATCGAGTAAAATTTCGGCGGATTATGCGCATTAACGCCCGCCTTGTGCATTATTGCGCCGGCTGCAAGGCACGGGCGATCACATTCAGCCAAACTTCCGGCGCTCCATTGGCGGTCACACACACGTCAAAGCGTTCGGGAGGAACGAACAAGTCATTGGTGTCCTGGTAGCGACTTTCGCGGATGCGATCCATCCAGATGAGAAAACAATCGCCGAAGGCCTGGCGAGTATCCGGTGTCGGACATACGAAATCGGCTACGGCGATGTGACCGGACTGATTCACCAGATCACACATCCAACCCATGCGCCGCGCATGTTGAATTCTGTCTTCCGGAGCAAACCCCAGATCCTTGCTGATGGTGGCGCGCACGGCGTCCGCGTTGAAGTGAATCGCCTGAAGTTTTTGGGCTAGAAGAGAAGCAAGCGTAGTCTTACCGGCGCCGGGCAAACCCATGACCAGAATTTTCGCGTTCTTCATGCGGGCGGTTTATTCGCCGGAGCCGTTGACGTCCGTGCCCGCTTTCGGTCGACGATTGCGTACGAAATCATTTCCGCGCCGCCATACGAAATAGAACACGAAGCCGATGAGGACGATGCCCAATCCGATGAGTCCCTTTTCCAGGTTATCGGTCTTTAGAACACCCGTCTTCGCATCCTTCACGGGCCACAGGTATCCGATCAAAACCAGCAGGGTCGAACCGATGTAGAAAATCGGCATGAAGGGATAACCGAAGAGATGACCCGACTCTTCTTTCTTCTTGCCGGACTTGTCCCGAGCGGCTTCGGCTTTCATGCGCTTCTGGACGACGAAAATGGAACTCACCGTCATGATGGACATGAAGATGATGATGATGGTCGTAAATTCCAGAATGGTTTTGAACTTGCCCACGAATACGATGATCAAGCAAGCCCAGACGGCCTGCGACCAGAGACTGACGCTGGGCGTGCCGTACTTCGGATGAATCTTGCCGGCGCGGGACATGAAGATGCCGTCACGAGCCATGGCGAAATAAATGCGACTGCCGGTAATGATGGATGAATTCAAGCTTCCCAGGATGAGCACCGCGATAACCACCGCCATGATGACCTGGGCCTCGGTACCGAACAGGACGCCCCACGCGCGCGACGCGATATCCGGCGAGGCATTCTGGTTATGGAGTTCCTCGTAGGGAATGGTCGAAAGTACGACCGTGCAAAATAGAAAGTAAATGACCGTGATGATTGCCACGCCGATGAGCAGCGACTGGGGAATGCTCTTGCGCGGCGTCTTGATGTCCTCTCCCAGATACAAGGCCGCGTTCCATCCGCAGTAGGTAAAAAAGACGGGTATCAGAGCCATGGCCATGATTTCAGGCGCGGGCATATCCGCCAGGAAGCTGCGTCCGGCGAAGTTCTTCGTCAGGACGGCGTCGGCGCCTTCGATGCCGAACATGGTCTTGTAAACGATTACCCCACCGGCGGCCACCAGCAGAAAGATGGGCGCCATGGTAATCACGCGCTGAATATTGAGGCTCTTGCGCGTTCCGAAATGATTGATCCAGGTAAAACCAAGCACCAGACCGATGGCGATCAAATGTTCAAGTTGAAATGAATAGGATAGCGATGGAATGGAAACCAGCGGCGTCTGCAACACCGAGTTCAACGCGTTGGGATCCGTTTTGGCCCAGGCGAACAGACCGGGAAATACGCGCGGCAGGCCCTCTACGATGGTTCGACCCTGATAGTGAACGATACCGACCGCCAGGGTGGCGATGGAACCGGTAAACGAAAGCACGAAGCTCAAATACCCGTACATGAATCCCCAGGATTCCCCGTAGGCGCTGCGGAGAAAAACATAGTCTCCGCCGGCCCTGGGCATCAGAACTCCCAGGGAGGCCGAACTCATGGCGCCGCTCAGGGCGATGAGCCCGCCGAAGAACCACATCATCAGGAACCAGTGGGGGCTGTTAATCTGCCGGGCAATGACCGTGGGAGTCAGGAAGATGCCGATGCCGATGACGGATGAAAGGATAACAAGAACGGCATCGCTAATCCCGAGGGTTCGCTTAAGAACGGGGGCTTCCGAGGTACCGGTCTGGCTGGACGCGGTGCCCGGGGTTTCAGCGCGGATGGTTGACTCAACCATGGTTTTCATATCTCTGTTTGGTTTGTTTGCGGCACGAACTCTTATCGTGATGCTTTCCTGGTGGTGTAAGCGGCGCGGCCGGAACCAAATCCAGCCGAAGAATTCATGTCCTATCAGGATAAGAGGCCAGCTTTTTGAGACCCCCTGCTCCTGTCAGTTCCTTTTTAGGCGCGATTCAGCTTCACTAAGTTCAACATTCCCGCGCTTCCCTAAGCTTCGGAAGATTGCGCGAAAGCTTTGAGAACAATTCACGGCAACGGCGGGGCCGTTTCGATTGGAGAAGCCTGAACTCTCACCAGGCGTTGTATTTCAAACGCCTGGTTTTCGGGATTTCCATCCAGGGACTTCTAGATTACTGAGGCTTCTTGTCGCCGGAGGCCGGTTGCTTCGCGTCGGCTTTTTTCGGGCCCTTGATGACGCGGCTGAATCCGGTTCGGCCGAAGATACGACTGTTGAACTTCAGTATAGAGACGACGCTGGCCTTTTGATCATGACGCAGCCATTCCTGAAACTGAAGCAGCGGCTGCACATTGTAATGGAAACCGATGGGCGTAGCCAGCTTCGAATCGGGCGCCCAGGGGAGTTTCCAGCGGCTCTTGGAGATGGTGCGTACGACCAGCGATTGCGCGTCCGCCGGCAACCCGATCATATTTTGACGAAAGGCGGCCGGATACGGTCGGAAGATCTGGTATTCCTCGGCATTGGAATAATAGATAATTCGAACGGGAACTCCCATTTTACGGGCGGCGGCGGCGATGCCCTTGAGCGTCGTGGGACCTTGCAAATCGCCCTTAACCGCGCGGATACGGCCGTTCAGGGCCAGGGTGCGCAGCCGATCGTAGAAGATCTGGTCGTTCAGCCAGATCTTGTATTTGCGCTTCTTCTCGGTGAGATATTTCAGCAGCTTGAATCGCCCCAGCAAATACGGACGCGCTTTCTTATAACCGTGGGAAATAATGAAGGGCAGATCCGGGTCCTGCTGGAGGTGCTTTTTGATGATTTCGATTACTTTTGCCTGATCACGATTGCGCCAGAGGCCGAGAAATTCCTCGGGGGTCTTCGCCTCTTTCAGAAAGGAAATGTGGATTTTGTTGGCGGCCACGACGATGCGGGTAAAATCCATGAGCCAGATGTATTCGGAATTGGCCCAGGAAGCCAGCAGGAAGTTCTGGGTGGAACCGACGCCCACGTAAGCCCCGCCCAGGTTCTTGGTGC
>CAZGYS010000699.1:0-3549 GCA_964530305.1 uncultured Leptospiraceae bacterium | reverse complement strand
CGCATACCGTACAACAGGGCGCGGCCAGGCGTAAGGTCGTGCAGGCGAAGAAGGTCGGGGAAGGGGAGAAGAAGGCGCTTGAGGGGAGCGGCGAGAAGAGTGAAAGGCAGGGAAATGGAAATGTTCCCGAGCAAGCTCCGATGATTCGCCGTCGAGCGGATATAAGCTTTAGCTTGCCTTCGGAACGGAAATTAGCGGCAAAAACCGCGAACTCGACCGTTAAGTCCGATGCGAAAATCGCCCGACGAAAAAGAAATACGGAAGTAATTCTGCCTTCGCGTGGGAGTAATTCTACTTTCGCGCCCGCCGCCCCCGTCATTGTACATCGTAAACCCGCGGCGACCATTCAACGTAAAGTTCAGGATAAGATTAAATACACGACTGAACATGGTGATACCCTCTGGGACCTTTCTCGCAGGTTCGGAGTGTCTATTGATACCATCATCAACCTGAATAAAGAGAATCATCCGCGCATCGGGCAGGGGGATAAGAAAGATGAGCTGGGTTATCCCTGGGATTTAATTTTACCGCTCAAATTTACGCCGGGTCTTATTAAAAAATTACATAAGCTGTCCAATAATGACGCGCTGCGAGATGCGGCGCTGGCCAGTCAATCCACCGGGTCGGCTTTCGCGGCGCTGGTGAAAGACGTTCAGGAAAAGCTGGGGCTGCGAACGAGCGGTGAACTGGACGACGATACCATCAAGGAAGGCGAAGAATACCTTGCCGCCATCGATTATAACCGAAAGAAGTGGGGGCCCTATGATTTGGGCCGGGTCAAGATTCTCTCCGATTTTGTGCCGCCCGAACGGAAAGGGTTCGTCGATATCGCGATGTATCCGGAGAATCATTACTACGGACCCGCCTTTATTGACCTGGTTCGCATCACGCAACAGACGCTGCGCAAACGCGGCGAGCGTGGGATCAAGGTCGACGGTAAGCTCAATGACGCGACTTTTCACGCAGGCGTCAAGCATCGCATTCCTCTGCGCAAGGAAGCAATCGGGCGCTTTACCGGAGGCGATTGGGGAACGTTCAGTGCCTATTTCGCGCAGGGGATTCTTAACGGCGCCTATGCCTCGATTCGCGATCTACTTGTGGGCTTGTGGGATCTCGTAAAAGGAATCTGGGGCGTGCTCAAGAGCCTGTTCAGCGGCACGATTATCGAGGATACGAAGAAGCTCTGGGAAGCCTTGAAAAAGGTGAACTGGAGAGGCATCTGGTTCGACCTTCAACTTTCTTTTTTCAATCCCGATCCTCGGGGGCTGGGGCTGTTCTGGGGCAAGGTGACGGGTTACGCCGTCATGGAAATCGTCCTGGCCTTTTTCTCGGGTGGGGCGATTACGGCAATCAAGGCCGTAAGTAAGACCGCCAAGGGCGCGAAGATCGTCAAGGGCCTGTCCGTCGTCACCGAAGCCGCCGCGAAACTGAAAAAGAAAGTTCCGGCCGAGACGATTGAGAAGATTCAGCGCGCGGGGAAGAAGGTCCTGCGCGGCCTGGTCGTGACGAAGCGAATTCTCAAGGTCAAGGTCGGGCGCGCCTGGGAAAAGGTAACCATTGTTGCCTCGAAGTTCTTTTCGAATGGTCATGTAGCCCATCTAACGGAGGCGGGACACATCGTTGCCTGTACGACGTGTCGCCTGCTGCGCAGGTATTTTGATAATTTTATCGAGCAAAATCCTGAAATTCGCAATCGAGTAGATTACCTGGAGCGCATGGGGCGCGAAGCGTTTGAAGCGGAAGACTATCAGCGCTTGAATAGAGTTCTCGAAGATGTGCAGTTGATGGGCGACTACTTGTCCAAGCGGACGCGAAAGCTTGATCTGGGTAAAATGAGTAAGGAGTTTTATGCGAATGCTTATCGGCGGGTATCTCGGGACGATTTGAGAGATGCCCCTACAGCCATCAGTCCGATTCATGGAAGGAGGCTTCCTCCGCATGCAGAAGACCACAATATATCAAAACTACAGCAGGTAGACATACTTAATGATTGGACCCATTTGATTACGGGTTTCAACAGAAATGGTCGACAGGTCGACATATATTTCAAAAATGGGGCGGTTGTTATTACTGATCATGGAGTCAAGACGAACCGCATTACGGCTTACGGTACTCCAGATAATCCGGCCCGGCTCAATCGATGGCATAAACAGAATTGGCAACCGAATGAGATTTATACTACGCTCCGCCGCTCCGAGGGAAGATAAGAGAATGAATACAAAAAAGCTACAGGAATTCTCATATGAAAATTCTCCGACAGAGCAAGATCTCGAAGAAATAAGTAAGTTTTTAGTAAAGTCCCTCTCGTCACATCTTGGACAGGAAATCACCTGCTTTAATGAGCATTTTGTTATCGGCCGCTCGGCGTCACTGAAAATAAGGAACAAAACTCCCATGCCGGGGCCGTTCGCCTTACAATGGGATGGTTCACTCATCTACAGCGTTCGTGAACAGGAACCGGCCGTCCATGCTTACATTTTTCTATATAGCCATGGCGATCGTCTGGGTGCCTTGAAGGATAACGGCAACGGTTGGATGGTGTTCTTTTTCGATATTCGAGATGGCCAGGGTGAGTGGTCTTTCAGCCATTGGCATTTTGACGACTTCGATGAATGGAAATATGTGGAGAAACCACGCACCGAACTATACGAAAAATTCGAAAGAACGTATGGATAATTACGATGAGTGAAGGAGTAGATTAAAATGGCCGCAGGGCGATGACTGGAGTCTATGAACGCCATAGTTAAGCTCATTCAAACAATTGAGCCTCGGTATTATCACCTAAACCCACCCGCGAATGACCAAATGATTCGTGAATGCGAGAACGCACTCAACTTGAGGTTACCTCAAGACTATGCTGAATTCTTAAAGTTTGCCAATGGCGCGGAACTGCCGCTTTCCCATGAGTTGTTCGGAACAGTCGAAATAGATGCGGGAATAGGGAATTTATCGGAAAGCCGTACCTTTCCTATTGCTAAAGGCCTACCGCCGGACTTTCTCTTGTTTCATGATGATGGAATGGATAGCCATGCTTTTCATGTTGAATCATCATCAGAGTATTCAATCAGGCGAATTATTCAATGGGACGCGAAGGCTGAAAAGATAGTGAAAGAATTCGCGGAACTTGCGGGCTGGCTTGATTCATATATAAGTCCCGCAATCAAGTTTCACGATCAATGAAAGCCGCGCGGCGAAACCTTCAAAGGCTCGCAGGCGACCTTCATTACTGAAGGGCAATAGGTCCGTGATACGCTCTATAATAGCGAGAGGCTGATGGCCCTGGTTTTTCGGGGTGGCGGGTCGGTCGGGAATCAATTTGGTTACTAATTGGAAATGAATTTAATCAGTCATCTCATTTCAAAATTAGAACCTCCGGAATATCATCTTAATCCGCCTGCAACGGATAGCGTAATCAGAGAATGTGAGTCAGCTCTGGGATTGCAACTGCCGAAGGATTATGTCGAGTTCTTAAAGTGTGCGAACGGCGCGGAACTGCCGCTTTCCCATGAGTTGTTCGGAACCGTTGAAGTAGACGCGGGTATTGGTAAC
>CAZGYS010000698.1:0-3565 GCA_964530305.1 uncultured Leptospiraceae bacterium | reverse complement strand
ACGGGGGGTCGTGGAGTCATCCACCACGGCCAGGATTTGCTTGATGAATTTTCCGACGTATTCCTTCGCGGAATCCTCACCCAGCTTTTCCCGTAGCTTTCGCAGGGCGTCGTTGAGATCCGGCTCTTCCAGAATGTATTCGCCGCCGTCTCCCTCCGCCTTCTCCATGTCCAGAAGATACAGGGGATTTACATCGAAGTAATCCGCCAGGGCGAAAAGCGTTCGCAGGGGAATTTCCACCTTGCCTCTTTCGATGCGGGACAAATAACTGGGATCCAGCTTAACATTATAGTCCGCGCGAATCTTAAAGGCGACTCCCATTGAAAGCCCTCGCGCCATTCTCAGTCGTCGCAGTCTGTTTCCGATTCGTTCCTTGATTGTTTGCAGTTCCATCATGACGTCATTAAATCATGACCGTGGGACATATTGCGAGACTTGATTTTACAGGGAGTAATTTTATTTATTAAAATTATTAAACCGCCTGGCCGGCGTCGAACTTCACGACCAGGCTTAACATGATGCAATTCAACAGGTCCCTTTTTAACGTGAACAATATTATTTTTAACGCGTCGAAGAATCATATGAACCGTCTCGCGCCGTCATTCATTCGCGCCCTGGCCGCGGCGGCCGTGCTTCTGGCGGCGCCGGCTCCACCCCCCGTCCACGGGGACGCGGGCTCCACGATTCGCGCGGTGATCGAGGAAGCACGGACGCGTCGTCGCGCGCGAAAGAACCGCAAACGCGTAAAGCAAGGCATCACGGCCTTCTGGGCCCTGGGCGGACGCGAAACCATTCATCCTTTGCCCTGCATGCTTCGCGCGGGCGTCAATTTACTGTACCTGGGTTCGCGCTATTATCCCGAATTCACGCGGGCTAAAGGCGATTTTTCAACGGTGGTGATGGGAGATTCCACGGGCGCCATCAGCGCGCTGGTACCGGGCTGGATGAATAAAGAGACCACGTATTCAATCGCCGTGCCCGGCAATCGCCTCTGCCACATGCGCATGACTTTTCATCGTTCCCTGCCCGTCATCAAACCCCGCGTCATCATCGTCACTACCCTGGGCGGCAATGATCTACTGGCGGGCGCCTCGGACGAGGACATCATCGCCCAGACCGTTCTGCTCCTGCTCGATTTACGCAAACGATTTCCCGACGCGCGCCTGGTGGGCGTGGGTATTCATCCGACGCTTGTGGATTTCGCCAACAAGCGCAAGGACCTTTTGAACCTGAAACTGGCCGCCGCCTGGAAGAAAGACGAAGGAAGCTGCTGGGTGGATCCCCTCCCCGCGTTCGGAGTTCCCCCGGGAAGTTCGGCCTTGCCCGGACACATGTTTCCCAACGACTCGATTCACTACAATGAGCGTACCGCGCTGGCCATCGGCAAACTGATCCGCGAATCCTGCGGTATTGATTTTTGATTGCGGTCCCCTGGCCGCCGGTCAGCCTGTCTATGTTTGAGGATCGCCCCGGCGCATCCGAGAGCCCGAAGACATGCAATCCCAGGACGAAAACAAGGAAGCGCCGAGCCGGCTTCGATTGGTGGAAACGATTCCCCGCGCCTGGAAAGCCCTGGCGGCCCTGTCCTACCTCAGCTGGATCTTCGGCCTGGGGCTGGTCGCGCCCTTTGCGCTGTGGAATCTTTATCCTAAATCGCGCTTCTTGCGCACCCATGCCCTGAACGCCGGCATTATCCACGTGTTGGGCCTGCTGATGCTGGCTCCTTTCTATCTGGTCAATTTCTTCTTCATCTATGAGTCTTCGGGCGGCATGGCTTCCTGGGAGTCCTTCGTGGGACAACTGGCGTCGGAAGCCGAAATCGGTATCTTTCTGCTGGTTATGCAAAGCATCGCCTTTCTATACGTGGTGACGATGATCGTCGCGCGGGGAAGACGCCGACGAAGGGACAAACCAATCCTGGCGCAAGCGCGCCCGGGCCTGAATATGTTTCTGGCCATTTTGCTGGTCGTGGGCCTGATGTACAACAGCTTGCTGTGGCCTTCGTCGGCAAGCTCCGGCGTCAACTATCTGCAACCCATCGACTGGGCGCGGTTTCGCGTAGACCCGTATCTCATTATACCGGGACACTTCATCGCGTTGTTTTGCTTTTACTTCGCGCTCATCGCCATGCGCGGCGCCGTTCTGCGAGCCTGGCCGGCTGAATGGCTTTTCGTTCGCTTCACGCGAGACGCCCGCGCGAAGGGCCGCAAGCGCGTCCGCGCCGCGCGACTGCGCGCGTTGCTCCTGCCGGGCTGGGGTCAGTTCCAGGCCGGTCGCCCCGTATCCGGCATCACGACCCTGTGCATCTTTCTGTTGCTGCTCTTGTTTTTTACCCTTTCGCTGGGCTTAAACTACGGACGCTTCGCCGAGAACGTGCCCGGCCTCAACGCGAACGCCACCTGGTACCTACTGGGAGACCTGGGCCTCAAGGCCCACATGCTCCCGGACGTGGCCTTCAAGGCCATGCTGGGCAGCCCCATCACCCTGGGCGTACTGGCTTTCGCGCTGGCCGCGTGCTGGGTCTACGGTTGGTGGAGCGCCGGGGCCGCGTTGCGTACGCGAAAAGAGGGCGAACTGAAATTCTCACTGCCCCATTCGGTACTCTTGCACGTGGCGCCCATCGCCATTCTACTGCTGATTCCACGGGACATTCTACTCGTCCGTCCCGCCGCCGCGAGCGCTCCCCCGAATCCCGTTCAGGTGATTCCCGAATTTTTCGAGGCTCCCCGCAAGGACATGGAACTCAACGGTTCTCAGTCCAGCGGAGACAAGAGCAAGACCTACGGCAAGAAAGGCGGCCGGCCGTCGAAGGAACGACTCGCGCGAAAGCGCAAGGGGCCGGGAACGCGCTATCTGCGCCCCGGTGATCTGGGAGCGGGCGGCAAGAAGGACGACCGGCTCTTGCTGGACGAAAGACGCGGCAAGGATCTGAAGGGGGGCCGCCCGGGCAATCGCCGGGACATGACCTACAGTAATTATTTCTCGGCGAAAATTCGCGGCGTGGAAAAGGGCTTCAATTACTGGAGCCGCATGCCCCGCCCCTATTCCGCGGTCTTCGAATACAAAATTTCCTCCGCGGGGGACGTCTATGACGTTCGCGTTTTGGAACCCTCCGGCCATAAGTGGGCCGACGATCTTACCATTCGCCTGATCAAGGGCATGGGCATCGTCCTACCGCCGCCCGGCGGGGGTCATGCCGTAATCACCGAACTGTTCTGGAATACCAGCCCGGGAGACGACAGTCTGCCCACGCAAATGCAGCGTCGCCTTTCGCGCGCTTTTGACGGCCGCGTTATCCAACGATTCTGAAACGATCATGAAAATAATCTGCATTGGAAGAAACTACGGCAAGCACGCCCTGGAACTGGGGAATGCCCTGCCCAGCGAACCCATTTTTTTCCTGAAGCCCGAGTCGTCCCTGTTGACGGACGGCGGCGATTTCGCGCATCCCGATTTCTCCAGCGACGTTCACCATGAAATCGAACTGGTGCTGCGAATTTCCCGCGCGGGACGAAACATTCCCCGGGAAAAAGCCGACGACTACTTCGACGCCGTCGGTATGGGG
>CAZGYS010000697.1:0-3572 GCA_964530305.1 uncultured Leptospiraceae bacterium | reverse complement strand
CCGGCGCGGGCCGCTTCGATGGCGGCGTTGAGCGCCAGCAGGTTGGTTTTGTCGGCGATGCCGTTGATCACGGTGACGATTTCGGCTACCTGCACCGAGCCCTCTTGAATGCGCTGGATGCCTTCCAGCGCGTTTTCCAGGGCCTTCTCTCCCAGCAGGGTTCTCTCCAGGGTTTTCTCTCCCTGCGCGTTCGCCTGTTTGGTTAAGCTTTCAATGCGATGGGTCATGTCTCCCAGCGCGCGCATGGATTGCGCGTTCCGATCGCACAGGTCGTCCTGTGTTTTCGCCTGCAGGGCGATGGCCTGAATGGAAGCACTCATCTGCTCCATGGCGGCGGAGGTTTCCTCGATGGAGGCCAGTTGATCCCGGCTGAGCTCCTCATTGGCCGTCGTTACGCCGCGAATATTCGACACGGCTTGATTCAGGTCGCGGCCGATACGCGCTCCCTCGGCGACGAGATTGGTAACGTTTTCCAGGTTCACGCGGGCATCGCCCTCGGACTTTTGCGCGGTATCCAGCAGCCCGCGGATGAAGTTTCCCGCCAGGGCGATGATAGCGCCCATGACGATCAAGAAAATCGTGCCCATCACCATTTGCAGGGCGGAGACCTGGGGCTGCCCCGGCTGAACGAGGCCCTTCGTAATGAGGATGATTTCCGGCCGCGAAAGCAAAATCACATGGAGAACGGCGTAGGCGGTCGCGCACGACACGCCCGCCAAAACCGAGATGCGCGGCGAAAATCGCAACGCGGCGATGCCCAGTATCAGATACCAGATGGCGTGGCGAATGGGGTTATTGACGGCGCCCAGCCATTCGTAGGGCTGCTCCATGTACACGTATCCCAGGTTGACGATGAAGTAGCCGACGACTTCCAGGAGCATGCCCCAGTACTTCATCCAGGGGCGATACAAGCCCTTATGAACGACAATGACGGAAATAAAGAAAGGCAGTGAAAAAACCGTCAGGCCCGTGAGATAGAAAGCCTCGATCCCCTCAATGACGCCCGTTCGAAGCCCGCTGATGGTGGCGCCGATGAAAATTAAAATGATTAGAAGGCGAATGCCGTTGGTTGCTTTTTCGCCCTTGAGCTCCAGGCGCATTTTTTCATCGGAATTCGTTTTTGAGGCGGCCGGGGTCATTAACTTTCAATTGAGAGTTTCGCCCGATAAAGAGCAACCGTTTTCTTGCGTAGTGAGCTGAACAATCTTTCGGCGGCGATTCCATGGCCTGTTCGTCACGGGCACGTAATCTTGAACGTGGGGGCTTTCACCGGGTATCTTCGGATTCCCGTTCGAAACGGCTGATTTGATCGTTCATGCGCGAATTCGTATTGGCCAGGACCTCGGCGGCGTCCATGAGCTGGGCGTAATTGCGCGCGAATTTATCGGCCACGGAATTGATGGTATTGACGGCATTCATGATTTCCCGCGCGCCCTCCAACTGCTCGGACGTGGCGTTTTTCATGTCCAGGGCAATCGTTTGAATTTTCTCCGTCTCCTCGACGACTTCCCCGGCCGAACGGCTCTGTTGCACCACGAGTTTGTAGACTTCGCCCACGGATGAAACGATGCTCTTGATGCCGGTGGTGACGCCCTTCAAGGATTTGACGGTTTCCTCGATGGAGTGCACGCCCAGCTCGGTATCGGTGCGGGTCCCGGTAATCAGTTCCTCGATAATGCGCGCGTTGTTACTGGAGAGTTCGGCCAGCTTACCGACTTCATCCGCTACGACGGAGAAGCCCCGCCCCTCGGCGCCGGCGCGGGCCGCTTCGATGGCGGCGTTGAGCGCCAGCAGGTTGGTCTTGTCGGCGATGCCGTTGATCACGGTAACGACCTGGGCCACCTGAACCGAACCCTCCTGAATGCGCCGAATGCCGTCCATGGCTTCCTCAAGCGCTGCTTCGCCGCGGACGGTGCGTTCCAGGGTTTTCGTGCCCTGTTCATTGGCTTCCTTGCTCAGGCTTTCAATGCGATTGGTCATATCGCCCAGGTCCCGCATGGACCTGGCGTTTTTGTCGCATAGTTCGTCCTGGACTTTCGCCCTCTGGGCGATGGCTTGAATGGACGCGCTCATCTGTTCCATGGCCGCCGACGTTTCCTCGATGGAAGCCAGTTGGTCTCGACTCAGCTCTTCATTGGCCAGCGTCACGCCGCGAATATTGCCGACGGCCTGCGTGAGATCCTCGCCGATGCGGACGCCCTCGGCGACGAGATTCGTAATGTGATCCAGATTTACGCGAGCTTCGCTTTCGGATTTACGGGCCATGTCCAGCAGGCCGCGAATGAAGCCGGCGGAAATGGAGAGCATGACGCCCAGCACCACCATGAAGACGGGGCAGAGCACGACCTGCACGACGGACAGGGCCGCTCGGTCCGGAGCCACATTGCCCTTCATGGCCAGACTGATTTCGGGTCGCGCCAGCAAGAGTACGTTCAACGTGGTGTAGGCGACCGCGGCGATTCCCCCGGAAAACAAGGCGATGCGCGGGGAAAATCGCAGAGCGGACATCCCGATCATCAAGAACCAGACCAGAATGCGCGTGGGGCTGGTGACCGCCGTCATCCATAGCAGTGGAGAGTCGAGATACAGGTAGCCCAGGTTGGTAATGAAGTAACTGCTGATTTCCAGGGCCGTGGCCCAGTACTTCATGCGTGGGTCGTAGCGACCCATGCGCAGGAGGATTACGGAAATCACCAGCGGCAAGGCGAAAACGGTCAGGCCGACATAATAGAACGCCTCCACTCCCGCTATGACGCCGCCCCGGTAGGCCACGAAAAAGGCCGCGAGAAAAATAATAAACAGCAACAGGCGCATGCCGTTGGCTGCTTTTTCGCCTTTGATTTCCAGGCGCAGTTTTTCCTCGCTGTCTTGAATCAGGCGGGCCATGGTCCTCTCAACAGAAGGTCGGTAATAAATGAGCGCAACTAAATTAATATATTCAGCTTTATGATTTAGCCGGCCAGTTTATCGCGCAGGTAATCCTTCAAGGCGATGTGTTCCGGGCCCTGGTTGGTCTTGTTTTCCAGATAGTCCAGGGTGGCTTGCAGCCAGCCGGGATCGTTTTCGTTCTCCACCTTGAGAAACAAGCGGCGCACCTTGACCAGCGGTCTGACCTCGACATAGAGCCCGCGCGAATCGTAAAAGAGCATGTCGCCCACGACGTCGTCCGTGTACTTCACGGAGGCCAGGGCCGTGATGACTTCATCCAGCCAGATAATGCCGTTGTTCTTGCGCTCCACGTAATCGGCGGCTTTCTGAACCTGTTGCGTCATGCGAACGTTCTTGGAGGCCGGGCCCACCAGAACGCCGCGATTCGTGCCCGGTTGGTCCGCGTGTTTGGCGCCGCTTGCCCGGTTCTGGTCTTCTTCGCGGCGGTTGTGTTTTTCCACGCCGAACAGCCCCAGGAAAAACAACCACAGACGCTTGAAAAAACCCATGCCCGCCAGCTCGCGTTTGCGCCTTTCGCGTTCCATGTCGTCTTCCCATTCACGAATGGCGCGCGAAAGGGAGATCTGCTCGCTGACCTGATCGGGAGGATCGTCGGCCTGGGACACTTCGCGCAGGTAGCCGTA
>CAZGYS010000696.1:1156-3574 GCA_964530305.1 uncultured Leptospiraceae bacterium | reverse complement strand
GTAAGGGCAAGGTCTGGGGTATTCAATACTGGGCCACGTATCGCGCGGAGCCGGGCGGCAGGCCCGTCTTCAAGGACGACGACGAGGTGAAGTTCTGGCTGCCCACGGTGGAATACTTCGTGGAGCTGCCCTTTCGCGTACGTGAGGCGGACGTGGTCCTGTATGCCGGTGAACGTAAGCTGGGAGACAAAACCTACGACCTGGTTTATCTGACCTGGGGCAAGCAGCAGCCCCAGAAGATGGTGGACCAGTACGTCGTCTGGATCAATCGCCGAACGAAACTCATCGAGTGGGTTCGTTATACCGTGCGCGATTTCGGCGGCTTCGTAACTTCCTACATGGAATACAGCGATTTTCGCGAAGTGGGCGGTCTGAAGATCGGCTTTAACATGCGCACCACGGACAAGGCCGGCGCGAAGGGCATCGGCCACCAGTTTCTCATCAAGTCCCTGAAGTTCGGCGTCGACATTCCCGACTCGGTGCTCGTTCCGGAACCTGATCGTCGCGCGGCGAAGTATTGAGGCCCAGGCCGTGAGCGATATCCCGAATCCGGGATTTACGCGACGCGGAATGATTCATTATAAGAGCCGAACCCATACTCGCATACGGTTGAAAGGAGCATGATTTCGGACAATTTTTGCCGCGGAGCGCCCCCTCCGGATATTTTGCGTCGTTCTTCGTGGGGATAGTTAATAGACCGCCGCGGGACAAATCAAAATATTATTGATTTGTTCACGCATATATGAAACGGGCGATTCGCGATCCAAAACGGAAATGGCGCCGGCTTTGATCAGGGAGCGAATTTGTTGCGCGTCCCTGATGCGACATAGAGCTATGATGGCCGCTGGACGTCCCAGGAAGCGAACGCGCCGAAGTAGTCGCAGGCCGTCCATGTCCGGCGGTTCCATATCCACGATGACGACCTGGAACTTGCGCCCGCCGACCAGCGCAAGCGCGTCATGGCCGCTCGCGGCTTCCCAGATCTGCATTCCCCGCCGGCGTATGATGGAGCGAATCCCGGCGCGTCGGTCCGGATGTGCGTCGATTATCAGGATGGAGGTCATACTTCATTTACGCGGCTCCGGGCTTTAAATTCGGAGAAAAACGGCCGGCCGCCTCGCGCGAGCAGCGGTCTCAAGTTTTATGATCCGGCCCTTTCGTTTGCGCGCGAATACCGACTTCTACACAGCGCAGCTGAAAATATACCGGCCAGTAACAGGGCTCCGTGTGAAGTAAAAGTACTCGGAGTAATGATTCGAGGGCCTGAGGGTTCACCGCGCGTGCGGCTGATTCGTTCGTCTCGGACATGTGTTCCATACCAGTTCTCCTTCGCGGCCGGCCCTTTTTGGGTCGTATACGATCTCGCCCGATAATTTTCAGCAATTGTACTGATTTTCTTCAATTCGCGAGGAAACATTTCCCGCGCGATTTTTTTTCGGAAATAATCACGGTCGTACGCGTATACCCTGGTCGGAATTTTTTTCCCTTCGAACATGCTGAAAGCGAAAACAGATACGAAGCGATTCGCGATGTCCGCCATCGGCGAGATGATTCAATCCCTGCGTCAGGCCCTGCCGCCCAGGATCGGTTTCATAACACGGAGTTTGCCCGAGTTGCTGGCCCATCCGACGGCATCGCGCTTTCTCGTCGCGCGCATCATCGCAATGGACGACGATGTCGTCATCGAGCACTATCTCTACTATCTGCGTTTGATGCTCGGCCATAAGAAAGTTCGTGCGCATATTAATGCCGAGTATTTCCCACTGCCATGGCTGGAATGCATGATCCTGCGGCACCATATGCAAGTCGCCCTGGAAGGTGATGAAAGCGAATCGAGCATTACCGCGCACTGGGGTTTCCTGAACGAAGCCGGAAAGTTATCCTTGTTGTCCGATTCACATTCGGTCTCCCGGGATCCGCTTTTATGTCTGCAATTGATTTCCATGCTTTCCTCTCGTGCCATTGAGGAATTTCTGGGAAATCGCCGGGACGGCCTGAAATTCCTCAATGATATGCTCGAACGCACGCCCCGGGAATTAATTCGGAAGCTGCTCCTGAACAGTCCGGAATTCACCGGCTTTCTCCTGATGATTTACGAAACGGAAGGTTCGCGTTTCGCGGCCATTCGGGCTCTGGCGCCGGAAATGGATTACGGCAGACGCATCGGTTCGACGATTCGCCGTGCCAGAGCCAACGCCGACTCGCTGTACGACGAACGTGGAAGAGTGAATACGGCCCGCCTGATGTATATGTTCCGATTGATCGTGGAAACCGGCGAGCCGGCCCGCACATTGAATATGCTGTCCCGGGCCGGCTGCATCGCCGAGCGGTGCGAGTATCTTTACCTCGAATATCTACTGGGTTCGCGCGGTGCCTGAAGCGATTTTTTTTCCGAATTTTTCATGCCGTCGCGCGTAT
>CAZGYS010000696.1:0-1146 GCA_964530305.1 uncultured Leptospiraceae bacterium | reverse complement strand
ACCTGGATACCCGATGATTCATGACTCCGAAAAATAAAAATAAAGCGCTAACCTTCTTCGCGTCGCGCATACTGCTGTCGGCCGTTTTGATTTCGCAAGGCGCCTGCGCCGAACTGGGGCCCGGAAATATTCTGGGTTTGTTTTCCGATCCCCTGGGTCTGTTTACGCAACCGGTCGTGGGCGAAATTGTACTACGCGAATCCGAAAACGGCACTTTCGTGTCGGAAGGGGGCGGCTCGGATGACTATACGGTGGAATTGAGCGCGCAGCCGGTGGAAGTCGTGCATGTGGATATCACTTTCGACGAAACTCAAGTTACGGTCAATGGAAGCGGCTCATCGCCGCTTCGCATGAGCTTTACTCCCTTTAACTGGAACGAGCCCCGGACGGTTTCAGTCCGAGCGGTGAACGACGATTTGAGCGAGGGGACGCTTCAATACGTACTTTCGCATACACCGACGACGACGGATGTAAATTATTTGGGACTCTCCGAGAAGGAACTGGTGGCGTCGGTCTTCGACGACGATACGGCGGGGATAATCGTGAGCAAGACCGGTCTGACGACCTATGAAGGAGGTCCCGGGGACGGTTATACCGTGGTTTTAACGAGCCAGCCCTTCGCGGCCGTCCGGGTGGACGTGAACTTTCTTACTGCCCAGTTGAGGGCGAACGGAGCTTCCGTCTCTCCGCTCAATCTGAATTTTACCGCCGCGAACTGGAATGTGCCTCAGGCAATCGTCATATCCGCGGTGGACGATGTCGTCAATGAAGGCGCCCATAATTCGAGCATCACTCACGCGGCGTCCAGCGCGGACCTGGACTATAATGGAATCGCCGTCGGTGGTTTAACAACTTCCATTTCGGACAATGACGTGAACCTGAGGATCTTCGCCACCAATACCACCACGACCGGCAACCTGGGCGGAGTGACGGGGGCGGACGCGTTGTGCATGGCCGACGGCAATAAGCCCGCGGGCGGAACCTGGAAGGCGATGATTGTGGACGGCGTAAATCGCAGGGCTTGCGCGAGCGCGAATTGCGGGGTGGGCGGATTCACGGAGCGCATCGACTGGGTCTTTCGTCCGGCCCAGACTTACGTACGCTCGGGCACGTCGACCGTGATTTTGACGACGAATGCAATCGGCA
>CAZGYS010000695.1:0-3577 GCA_964530305.1 uncultured Leptospiraceae bacterium | reverse complement strand
CCTGGTATGGGCGAAATGCTCTCAAGTGAACACGGGCGGGGCGAATATGTATGACTCCGCCGCGGATGATT
The DNA here is from genome assembly GCA_964530305.1 of uncultured Leptospiraceae bacterium. Classification (GTDB taxonomy): domain Bacteria; phylum Spirochaetota; class Leptospiria; order Leptospirales; family Leptonemataceae; genus CAZGYS01. The sequence goes on along the minus strand of CAZGYS010000695.1, from coordinate 3,506 downwards.
GCGGCGCGGCCGCGGCCGGCACCTTTCGTTACTGTACGCCGGCCGACGACACCTGCAATGGCGGTTCTTCGCCGGGGGTTCTGGACGGGGGCGGCGCAAGCGCGGCTTTCGATACCTGCGCGAACCTGAACCTGGCCGGGCGAACGGACTGGCGCATGCCCACGGAGACCGAACTGGGGTTCTTCTACTTTCATGTATATCGCCTCAACTCCACTCACTTCGACGCCGTGCCCGCCAATCCCGAATATTGGAGCAATCTAAGCCTGAGCTCCGCCAACGCCTACTCGGTGAACGCAAGCCTTACGCTCACGGGGCTGCGTGCCAAGACCAACGCCAATTCCGTCCGTTGCGTGGCGGATCTTTAAGTTAAGGAGCTTTCGTGTCGCTTTCGAGAACATCCTGTTTCGTCTTCATCGCCTTGCTCGCGACGACCTTGCTGTTGAATTGCGTGCGCGGACAGGATGCAAGCGAAGCGGCCGATCTCGTGCTCCTGCGCCTGCTTGAGTCGGCGCCGACGCCCGCGACGACCACAACCAATGAAACGACGCCCGCGGTCGTGCCCGCGACTTTCGCCGTGACCGACAATGGGGACGGCACCATCACGGCGGAGGTCCAGAATTTGCTCTGGGCCAAATGCAGCCAGGTGAACGCCACCGGCGCGAACATGTACAACTCTTCCGCTAATGATTGCAGCGGGGCCGCGGCGAGCACCTTTCCCTTTTGTTCGGCGGCGGACGATTCCTGCAATGGCGGTAATTCCCTGGGGCGCCTGGACGGCGGAGGCACGAGCGATGTCTGGAATACGTGCGCGAACCTGAACCTGGGCGGACGCACCAACTGGCGCGTGCCGTCCAGGGAAGAACTAACCGCGTTTTTCTTCGGAGTTTATCGGAGCAATACGTCCCTGTTCGATACTCCCGGTCCGGGCAATTACTGGACCGGCAACAGTGCTACTTCCACGCAGGCCTTCCAACTGCAAATTACGGCGGGGCTGCTTTCCGCCACGTCTTCCAAAACAGCGGTCTTTGGCGTGCGTTGCGTACACACGCTGCCCTGACCGCCCCCGTTCGTTCACTTTTCCCGGGGCGGGAAAACGTATTTGAATTTCACACCCCTCGCGTGAATATGGCCTCGAATCCATGCGAATCATCATTGCAGGCGCCGGGGACGTGGGCTTTCATCTGGCCCGCCAGCTTTCCCAGGAAAATCAACACATCACGGTCATCGACCTGGAGGAATCCCAGCTCGAACGCGTCGACGCGGCCGCCGAGGTGCTCACGATCAACGGCTCCGCCACTTCCTTCGAGATCCTGAATAAGGCCCGGGTGGCCGAAACGGATCTCCTGCTGGCGGTCACGTCCAATGAGCAGGTCAACCTGGTGACGGCCATCATGGCGCGCAAACTGGGCGCGAAGCAAACCCTGGCGCGGATTTCCAATGGAGAATACGTGGGCCCCACGCCCGGCTTCGATTTCCGGGACATCGGCATCGACCATTTGATTTATCCGGAGGAGCTGGCCGCCCGGGAGATCGTAAATCTCATCGAGCGCGCGGCGGCCACGGATATTCACGAATTTGAAAACGGTAAACTGACCTTGATCGGTCTGCGGCTGGACGGCCAGGCGCGCATTCTTCACCGCACCATTCAAGACGTCATGCAGGACTTCGAGGGCATGGACTTTCGCATCGTGCTCATCAGTCGCGGCGGGCGCACGCGAATTCCCAATCGCGACGACGTGCTGGTCCCCGGGGATCAAATCATCGTCATTACGAAATCCGAGGGACTGAAACAGATCCTGCGATTGGCCGGCAAGGAGAAGACGCGCTTTCACAATATCATGATTCTGGGCGGCGGCAAAATCGGTCGCGCCTGCGCGCGCATGCTGCAGGAAAGATACAACATCAAGCTTATCGAATCCCATCCGGACAAGGCCCTGGACCTGGCCGATCAACTGGACAGAACCCTGGTTCTGCAAGGGGACGGACGCGACGTAGATCTGCTTGAGGAAGAAGCCATTCAGGACATGGACGCCTTTATTTCAGTGACCGAGGATTCGGAAACGAATATTATTTCCAGCCTGCTGGCTCGCGAACACGGCGTGCAAAAGACCATCGCCTATGTAGAGAACGCGGAGTACGCGAACTTCTCGCACACGGTGGGCATCAATTCGCTGATCAACAAGAAGCTCATCGCGGCCAATTACATCACGCGCCTGGTGCGAAAAACCAATATCGTGGCTTTGACGAATATCCAGGGCATGGACGCCGAGGTTCTCGAATTCATAGTGCCCGAGAACAACAAGCGCATTACGAAAGGCCCCCTGATGGATCTCAAGTTCCCGCCCGGGGCCATCATCGGCGGTATCGTTCGCGATGAAGAAGTCATCATCGCCGTGGGCAAAACCCGCATCAAACCCCGGGACCGCGTCGTGGTCTTCGTATTACCCGGCTCCATTCAGGCCGTGGAAGAACTGTTCGGACAATGACCCGGCACGAAGCCATCACCAGCATCCTGGGAAACTTGCTCATCTGCATGAGCTTGTGCATGCCCATCGGCTTGTTGTTTTCCCGGGACGGGCGCGATTTGCTTCCGCTCCTGCTGGGCGCTGCCATAACCCTGGGGACGGGCATCGCCCTGCGGGCCGTGACGCGCTTTCGCCCCGTGCCGTTGCGCGAAATGCGTCGCCGCGAAGGCTACATCCTGGCGGTGCTGGCCTGGATCGTCGTGCCCCTCTTCGGCGCCCTGCCCTTTCTTATTTACGGTCTTTCGATTACGGACGCCTACTTCGAAGCCATGTCGGGCTTTACGACAACGGGAGCCACGGTCATCGCGAAGGTCTCTCAACTACCCCAGGGTCTGCTCTTCTGGCGCGCCCTGACCCACTGGCTGGGCGGTCTGAGTATTCTTCTACTCGTGCTCTACGCCCTGCCCCTGATGGAGACGGCAGGCATGCACTTGATGACGGCGGAATCCACCGGCATGGCCCGGGATCGCATTCACCCTTCCCTGCCCGGCACGGCGAAACGCATCTGGGGCATCTACGCCGGCCTGACCGTGCTGTTGACCTTGCTTCTCATGGTGGGCGAGATGAATTTTTTCGAGGCGATTTGCCATGCTTTCAGCACCGTCTCCACCGGCGGTTTTTCCACCCGGGACGAAGGCATGCTTGCGTTTACTTCGCCGTATATTCGCGTGGTGATTCTGATCTTCATGCTGCTGGGCGGCACGAATTTCGCGCTGCATTACCACGCGGCCAAGCGGCGTCCCGGCGCGTACTTTCGCGATGAGGAGTTTCGCTTCTTCGTTTTCGTAATCATCGGCGCGGCGATTTTTCTCTTCGCGGGCATGCGATTGGCCGACAATTCGGACGCCTCGGCCCTGGACGTTTTGTTTCAGGTGGTCTCGGTGGTCACGACCACGGGTTTCGCCGCGGGCGATTACGAGAACTGGACCTACTTCGCGTCGGTATTTTTCTTCGTGCTCTTCTTCACCGGCGCCTGCCTGG
>CAZGYS010000694.1:0-3581 GCA_964530305.1 uncultured Leptospiraceae bacterium | reverse complement strand
AATCCGTGTATGGATATTATTATTGCATCATGGTCGGCATTGTTTCGAAACCGCGATGAGGATGACCCGGAAAGCCCGGCACCCGCGCGCCATGGTACATGCGCCATCCGTCCTTGAGAGTAAAGTCCTGCCCGATGTTTCGCCCGCCCAGGTCGGCGTCGGGACCCATGGCGTCGTTGCCCCGGGGGTAAAAGTCCTCATGGTGCACGCAAAACAAGAACGGATCCCGCGTTTCCCATTGAAAACCCAGTTGTTTGATATTTCCCAGGGGCGATTCTTGCGTTTGCGATTGACCGGACATTTGCTTGCTCCTTTATTCCTTTCGACGCCGAACGCGGCCAGGCGTTTCAAATTTGTCGCCATGAGGGCCGCGCCGTGAACAGGAACAGAGTAAGCGTCGCCCGGGCCTCCGGCGATCAATTTTTCTTGCGCGAAGGCAGGACAATCAACAGCCACGCAATGAGCGCGACGAAAGTGAACAGGACCAGGTAGCGAAACGCCGAATACCAGTGGCGGCGCTCATAAGCATCGAACAGCGGACTCTTTTGCACGGCGATTTTTTCGCCCACGTTTACCCGGGCGGCAATCCAGTGTTCCGGCACTTCTCTTTGCTCGCCGCTGGGCAGGCGAAACTTGAGGTGCGCGCCCCGGGGGCGCGTACGATAATGTCGATCCGTGACCCGCACATCGATGACTGGCGCGAAGGCCAGTACCAGAAAATGGTAGGACGACACGGCCAACCAGGCCGCTCCCACCAGCATCGCGTACATCCGCTTTTTCTCCGCGCTCATCATATGGCCGCCTCACTATTTCTTCATCTGTTCGCGCCCTGGCATTGTATGATCATGGGCGCCGGATTTCGTCGAGCGACGCAGCTTGCCTCGTTGCCGCCGTTCTCCAGGCACGATTGATACGACGCCTCGACCGCCAGGAAGGCAAGGGTCTGGCATCCCGCGAAATCCTTACCGGAATCGCAGCCGGCGAAAACCGCCGCGATTCCACACAGGAGTACCGAAACTTGCGCATATTTCAACATAGTTTTCATCTCATTTTCCTCGCCGGAACTATAATCATATCCGAGCGCGAGGAAAGAAAACCGGGGGCAAGTGCTCACGGACGCGGTGAATCGCCCGGTCAGTCCGGGCTCATGGGAACAGGAGCGCGAATTTCAAGCTACTGGAGTCGTAATCAAGGTTTCCAGAAGCATCATGGTGAGATGCGCGGTAATGTGCGCGGCCATGGCGCACTCCAGACCACGACGCCAATAGAGATATCCGGCAATCAGACCGAAAACCGAATTGGCCAGTAAGACATAGGCAACGAGAGACCCGGTGACCACCGGTGAAATCGCCGAGGCGGTGGGAAGGTGCAAGGCCGCGAAGGCCAGCGCGGATACAACGATGCCCGTCAAATACGCCGCCTTAAGCCGAGGTGCTCCCGCTTCGTCCCGGGGTTCCTTGCTCACGCGAAAGACAATCCAGACGATGAGGGTCATCAGGCCCCAGCGAATTAGTACCTCCTCGGTGATCCCGCCGTAGAGCAGCCGCGCATACCAGGGGATGCTCAACTCCGCGGCCGCGGCATGAAAGCCCGGAGGCAAGAGCGGCATGAAGAGATAGGCGATTCCGAAAAGCATCGCGCCGCCGAGGATTCCCCAGAGGACGCCGGGAAGGAGAATGGCCCGGCTCCAGCCGGCGGGGAATCGCCCTTCAAAAAGCGGGGCGTGCAATCCCACGCGGGGCGCCAGACTCACGCCCGCGAAAACCGCGGCGGCCGCCAGCACGCTGCTCTGAATCGTGCCGATGATCAACAGCACGGGTAAGGGAAGCGGCGGAGGTTCCTTTTCCAGGGCGATGATACCCGCCAGCAACGGCGTGAGCGCGATGATGCCCGGCACGGCGGCCAACCATAATCTTAAACCGACTTGAAATCGATTCATGGGCACTCATCCCGTCTTCAAGCGCCGTCCCGAATTCCGTTCAGGCGCTGAGGACGAAGTGTATCAATCGATGTAGTCTTTCAGCTTGCGACTGCGCGAAGGATGGCGCAGACGACGCAGGGCTTTCGCCTCGATCTGACGAATCCGCTCCCGGGTTACCTGGAAGACATAGCCGACTTCTTCCAGGGTGTGGGAGTAACCGTCGTCCAGGCCGAAGCGCATGCGCAGGACTTTTTGCTCGCGGGCGGGCAAGGTATTGAGCACGCTGCGAATTTGCTCGGACAGCAGGCGATGAGCCGTGGCGTTGACCGGAGACTCCACTTCGTTGTCCGGGATGAAATCTCCCAGTTCCGAATCTTCCTCGGAGCCCACGGGGACTTCCAGGGAGATGGGCTCTCGCGCCACGTTCTTGACGGCCTTGACGCGCTGCACGGGCCAGCCCAGGCGTTCGGCGATTTCGTCGTTCGTGGGTTCGCGGCCGGTTTCCTGGAGGAAGAGACGGGTCTCACGCACGACCTTGTTGATCTGTTCGATCATGTGAACGGGGACGCGAATGGTGCGCGCCTGATCCGAAATGGCGCGGGTAATGGCCTGGCGAATCCACCAGGTGGCGTAGGTTGAAAACTTATAACCTTTCTTATATTCGAATTTATCCACGGCCTTGATGAGACCGATGTTGCCTTCCTGGATCAAATCGAAGAAGTGCATGCCGCGGTTGGCGTAGCGCTTGGCGATGGACACCACCAGACGCAGGTTGGCCTTGATGAGTTCCTTCTTGGCCTGGGAAATTTCGCGCTCCCCTTTGTTCAGGGCCTCTCCCCAGCGCAGGATTTCATTAATGGGTGAACCCGCTTCCTGCTCCATGCGGCGCAGCTTACGTTCGTTATTGCGGATGTCCTTGATGACGTCCCGCACTTCGTCGATGGAACAGCCCATTTCCTTTTCGATTTCATCCAGGCTTTCGTTCTTCTCGATGAAACGGTTATAGGCCTTGATTTCCTTGATGTCTTTTCCGTAACGGGCCTTGATCGTCAGAAAGTGACGCTGGATTTCCTTGATGCGAAAGACCATGGATTTGATCTTTTGAGAGATGCGCTGAATCTCTTTCTGGGAGACGCCCACTTTGCGGACGGCGGTATCGATGATGGCCAGGGATTCGTCGGCTTTCTGCTTGTATTCGCGCCACTTCTTGCTGCCTTCGACGTACTTGCGCAGCTTGTTGTTGGCTTCGCCCAGGCGTTTTTCCTCGGCGGTGACGATTTCCATTTGCTCGTAGAAATTCTTCTCGAGCTTTTCCAGTTCCTGACTGGAGAGATAGTAGGCTTTGTTTACGCGAACCACATCCGAGATCTTGAGCTTCTTGCTCTTGATCTTGGGCATGAGTTTGTAGAAGTTCGCGCGCAGGAGTGAGGACTTGAGAATGGTTTCCTCGATGATGTTCTCGCCGCTCTCGATGCGCTTGGCCAGGAAGACTTCCTTGTCCCCCGAGATCAGGGAGACGCGACCGATTTCCTTCAAGTAAAGACGAATGGGATCATCGCTGTTACTGGAGGAACCGGTTTCCTTCTTTTTACGAGTGGCGGTCTTGGTCTTCTTGCGGGGCGGAGCCGCGGGATCATCCATGGAAGACGGAGAAGAGTCC
>CAZGYS010000693.1:3344-3582 GCA_964530305.1 uncultured Leptospiraceae bacterium | reverse complement strand
GCGCGGGGGATACCGCGTATGTACTTTCGCAAGGCGCGCTCCATACGAACGTCAGTCACCTACTGTCTGGTTTGCCTTCGAAGCAAACCATGCGGGTCTCGGGCGCCGTCAGGGGGAAGAACTGGCAACCGTTCCTGAAAGACGGAGAACTGTACGTCGTGGATTCCGTTTCCCCCTTTAGACTGAATCATCTGTCCACCAGGACCGGCACGATGACGCTGGAACGCGAAACCCCCAA
>CAZGYS010000693.1:0-3309 GCA_964530305.1 uncultured Leptospiraceae bacterium | reverse complement strand
GACCTGGACCTGAAAGCCGCTCACGATCATTACTCGATTCTGCGCGGCGGCTCCAATGCCTACCCTCGGGGCGACACGCTCCTGGGCTGGGGCCACGCCACCCTGGCCGAGTATCGCCATGTTCCCTACATCTGGAAACACGAAGGCGATGCCGTCACGACATGCTTCACGAACATCCACCGGTTCTTCTCCGGGCGAGGCTATAACATCGTGGACCCCACCAGTTTCTTCGAATGGGACGAAAACAGTTTCGCGCTGGGGCTTTCGTGTTCTCAGCGGGACTGGTTTCACCCCCAGTGGTTTCTCAACGCCCTGCTCATCATCGACAAAAAGGACTTTATCAATTTCGCGCCGCTGGATTTTTCGGATACGGGATCGGAGCTCAAGAAGAACTCCATGATTTTCCATACCCGGGAAATGACCACGCTCATCGATGCTCGCCGAGAGTTCGGAGGTTTGATGAGCAATGGCCGCCGAGGATGTCTGGTCTGCGGTCCCGGTCGGGAAATCGACACGAAACCAGCCTGGACCGCGGAGCTTTGCTATTCCAGTCCACACAAGCCGACTCAACGCGTAGGCGAATTCGATGTATTGCTCACCGCGGGCGGACGGGATCACCAGGTAGCGCGAGTATCATTGGGCGGCACGGACGGCAACTCGATGCGCGTCCCCCTGCGTTTTAAGTTCGACGCCCCGGACGACAAGGCCTTGATACAAACACGAGTTTTCGCGCGCTGGAGACGCGACATTACCGCTTATTTCTTCGAACTATTCCATGACTGAAAGATCCTTTATAATAGATTTCGGCTGTTGCCTTCCCTTCGGCCACCACATCCACAGCGTCAAACTGCATCACGAACAGGAGGCGCGAAAAGGACGCCGGGTAGTTTCGCTGGTATGTCGGCGCGTGCGACGTTTCTTGAAGAACGAAGAAGGGATTCACTTCGTTTTGCCTGCCCCGTACAAGGAACTCCTCATCGACGCGGAATCCAACCGGCTAAAGCGATGGAGTCGCCGAGTCTGGAGCCTGGTTCTGTACTGTCGCGTGGGCACCTTGAATTTACTGGATCTATCCGCCTACCTGGCCACGCGAAAGATCTTTCGCAAGTATGCCTTTACCTCCGAGGACTACGTTCTGTTTCCCAGCGCGGACTACTACGGCGTCCGCGCGTTCGTGAAGCGCCTGGCAAAACTTCCGGAGCACAAACGTCCCCGCGTCCACTTTCGCTTCATCGGTGTCCTCGAACACAGTCGTCACACTCCCAGGCGAGGTTTACATAAACTGGTCACATTGATCAATCGCAATCATTCGACGATCACGGTGGGAGCCGAAGTACCGAAATACGCGCGCTACCTTGACATGGTCATGCCCGACATTTCCGTCCGGGCCGAACCCTACCCCCTGGAAGAAAAAGCGATCCCCGAGAAGCCCCGCGCGAAAGTAGGTCCGGCCGGTCCCGACGACTTCACTATTTTTCTACCCGGTACCAATCGCCCCGACAAGGGTTACTTCGACATGAACCGAATCGCCCGGGAGATATTCTTTCACTTTCCGCGCGTTCGCCTGGTGATCCAGGACATGAAGCGATGGGATACCGATTTCGATAAAAAGTATCAACGCAAACTCGCGCGCATCGCCAATGTCCAACTGGTCGACGCCATCCTGCCCCGAGAGACCATCGAGGAGTTGTATGCCTCCGCCCACCTGGTGTTTCTCCCGTATGATCCGGTGGCCTACCACTTCCGGGGCTCCGCGATTCATTACGAAGCCGTTTCCCGGGGCATTCCCGTGCTGGCTCGAAAGGGCACCGGCTTCGCTGAGGAAGTGGAGGCCTGGTCCTCCGGCTGGAATTACGAAACCATCCAGGAACTGCTGGAACGACTTGAGACCGTCAGCGCCATGAAGCCCGCGCAAATCAGCCGCATGATGAAACAAGCTCAGAACCAATTCAAGGCAAGCACGTGAGAGAGCTGTATTTAATCTGTCACGACGATCACCTGACCTCGGGGTCGGTGCGGTTCCTGAAGGATATCTTCAGCCGGGAATTCAATACCCATGTAATTCCCTATGACGGCGGAATCTCCTATGTCGAACTGCTTCACACGTCGAACCCGCGCGCCGTCTTCGTACTTCTGCAGACCGATTTTCTCGTACCCTGGCTGTGCGCGCTGGGCGCGAAGGTCGTCGTCATGCCCATGTTCGACGCATGCGCTCGCGCGCCCCTGAGTTACTTTCGCGTACTGGACAATGGTTACCTCTTCAGTTTTTCCCACGACCTGCACGACAAATGCATCAAGGCCGGCATCGTCTCCTACAAACTCAATTATTTTCCGGACGTCGGGAAAAAGTCCGGGCCCAGGCCGAAGGAGGAACGTCTCTTTTACTGGCGGCGAAGACCCCTGAGCGTCTTGATGGAACGAAACGTAAAGAACTTCTTCGCGCCCTATATCGAACATTTTCACATTCACGACCGGGCCGACGCATATCGCCCCACGGAAGCCGGCACCATCCTGCCGGACGGTCTGACTTCGGTTTCCAATTGGTTCGACGAAAAATCCGAACTGACCGGCCTGATCGGTTCCTCAAAGTACTACCTGGCTCCCCGCCAATCGGAAGGCATCGGCATGGCTTTTCTGGAAGCCATGTCCGCCGGCTGCATCGTCTTCGCGAATCGCAATTCGACGCACAATCAGTACATCTATCACGGACGCAACGGCTTTCTAATCGATTTCGAATCGGAGGACGAGAACAGGATTCGCGGGGAGATCAAGGAAGCCTTCGACATTATTCGCTCCGGCGTTCCCATTGGAGAAAACGCTCGGAAATTCATCGCGGACGGAGCTCCCAAATGGAAAGCACAGGGAGAACAAATGCTGCGCATGGTCGTCGCCCTCAGCGAAGCCGAACAGCCGGCGCCTTATTCCAGATGGGAACAAATACTCGGCTATGTCATGGCCGCCTCTTACTATAAATTGCCCCGAATCTATTTTCCGTTCACGCGCATCACGGCCTGGGTTGGTTCCTTCTCTCCCCGCGTGGGGCCGCGAAGGTTCTGGCTGCGCCTTCCGCTCATCGCCTTGAAGAAACTAAAGAAAAAACTAACGGGGCGAAAGTACGAATGAGCCCGAACGAATCCAGGCGCAAACGCCCCCGGACGGTTAAGCGTTTCTGGGAGCTCGTGCTCTACAATGTCGTTACCGGCTTCAAGGCCGACGCGCGTAATTACGCGCTGGGCAATCTCTGGTGGGTGGCGGAACCGGCGCTGCACCTGTTGATTTTATTCTTCATGCTGCGCCATGTCTTCGGCG
>CAZGYS010000692.1:0-3591 GCA_964530305.1 uncultured Leptospiraceae bacterium | reverse complement strand
GGCGAAAGCGCAGCCAGGGGGCCGGGTCCTCGTCCAGGGGGCGATGGTCTCCGCTTTCGATTTTCCCGGTGACGCGGCCCGCGCGCACCTGAAACAAATCCATGAAATCCAGGCGATGGTAGTCTTGAACCAGAACCCAGTTGCCGACCGTTTCCTTGCGATTGGCCACGCGACAGCGCAGCCACAGCACCCCGGGGCGATAGCCCAGGTTGTTGCCGGGCAGGGGACGGAATTGTTTTTGGTATTCGGGGCGCAACACCGTTTCCACCGCGGCGGGGCGGTCTTGCGTACCATGCAGGTAGGCGCAGGCCCGCAAGGGGAAAGCTTCGGTTGTTTGCCGATGCACCGGGAAGGCGGTGCTTTCGGCGCCGAGTCCCGGGGCCGCCGGACAGAGCAGGGCGCAGAAGAATGCAATGAGGACGGCGCGCGGCGCCCGGGAGCGCGAAGTGAATCTGAGTGCGCTTGGGAACATTCACGCGATACCCGCGCCTATTCTGGAGCGGGACGCGTGTTTGTATAGAACTTAACGCCCCGCGGCGTCTTCCCCTTCCAGGAGGTCGCGGATGCGGCGAGCGGTATGCCGGATATTAATGGGTTTGGTGATGTAGTCGGCGAAGCCGGAAGCATAGGCCTTTTCGATATCGGCGGGCATGGCGTCCGCGCTGACGGCTACCGTGAGGGTCTCGGCCGTCTCCGGGCGAGCGCGCAGCGCTTCAAGAACCCGATAGCCGTCCATGTCCGGTAAATGTATATCAATTAGAATTAAATCGGGTTGCAGGCGTCGTGCCGCCTCCAGGCCGCCGGCTCCGGTTTCCTCGTAGTACATGTGGACGCCCGGAATTTTCTCCAGGGTTCGCTCCATCAAGAGCGTGTTCAGTTCATTGTCTTCTATATATAGAACCTTATTTCGGGATGACTTAAAAGGACCGTAGTCCGGTGCTTCGCGGGGTTTCTCGGCGGCGGCCCTGGGCGGTTCGGCGGAGCACGCTTCCAGTTCGATCCAGAACGTGCTGCCCATGGGCCCGCTTTCGAAACCGATATCGCCGCCCATGAGTCTGGTTAACTTACGGGCGATGGTCAAGCCGATGCCGGTGCCTTCCTTGCCGCTGTTTTCCGCGCCCAGGCGATTGAAGGGAGTGAACAGCCGGGCTTGCGATTCCGCCGGAATGCCGGGCCCCGTATCGGAAACGGAAATTCGGGCCTGGCCGTGCTCGGTGGTCTCGATCTCGACGCCCACCCGTCCGCCCGGGCGATTGTACTTTACCGCGTTGGAAAGCAGATTCATGAGCACCTGCGTGAGACGGGTTTTATCCGCTCGGATCATTATGGGCGATTCGCCGAAGTCGTCCAGGCGAACATACCCGCGCGCGGCCATGGGTTGCACGGAATGCAGGGCGTCCCGGATCAATTCCTCGGCGTGGAGGTTTTCCACGCGCAGACTCAGGGCGCCGGATTCAATCCGCGAAAGCTCCAGCACTTCGTTGATCAACTCCAACAGGTGTTCGCCGCTGTGGAGGATGTGCTTGAGATAGTCGCTCTTGTGCTCGGACGATTCCGCGTTTTCTTCCTCATTGAGCAATTGCGCGAAGCCCAGGATGGCGTTGAGGGGCGTGCGCAGTTCATGGCTCATGCGCGCCAGAAAATCGGACTTGGCCTGGTTGGCCTTGCGCGCGGATTCCCCGGCGGTTTGCACGGCCTGTTCCATGCGCTTTCTGTCGGTGATGTCCTGCAGGATACCGGTGATCTTGAGCTCACCGCCCTCGGTTTCCGTTCGGAACAGGCGACTGTTGACGAAGCGAATGGAGCCGTCGCGACGAATCAGGCGATGATCCAGGGAAGACTCCAGGCGTCCGCCGTCCCGCATTTCCCGCAGGGTTTGAAAGAGCAGGCGCCGGTCTCCCGAGTGGATGCGCCGGAGCGAGGCGCGGATCCCCGGGCGATGAATATCGCGCTCATAACCCATGATTCGAAAGACCTGCTCGGACCAGCGGGGGCGGGTTCCGCCGGGCTTCCACTCCCAGTTGCCCAGACACGCGACTTTCTGAGCCTCGGCCAGCATCGCCTCGCTTTCGCGGAGGGCCCGCGCGGCGCGACGCTCCCGGGTCACGTCGCGAAACATGGAGCGAATGACCGACGGTCGTCCGTCGGTGTAAAAACAGTAGGCGCTGCCCGAGACGATGACGGTTTCGCCCTTGCGGGTAATTAAGGCGGTCTCGATGGCGCGGTCCCGGCCGTAGCGCAGGACGTCGTACAGGGTTTCTTCGCAGTCTTCCAGGCACTCCCGATGAACGAAGTCGAAAATCGGACGGCCGACGACGTTTTCGCGTTTGTAACCGAGGACTCGTTCCCAGGCCTTGTTTACATAGGTGACTCGTCCCTCCGGAGACACCATCTGGATCAGGTCGTTGGCGTTATCGAGAAAGGCCTGTAGCGCGTCCCGGGCGCCGCTTAATTCCTTTTCCGTGCGAACGTATTCGTCCCTGGTAACCATATTGTGCCGGAGCTCTTCGCCCAGCATGCCCAGGCCCGCGAGAATGGCGTCCATGTCGTCCCGGGTCGTGGAGGCCTCGGGGACCATGTCGAGATTGCCTCGCGCGAATTCAGTGATCGTGCTGAGGACGCTTTTGAAGCGCGGATCGTTTTCCAGTTCTACGAAAATTCCTTCAGCCACTGAATCGCCTCCTCTTCCCTTTCGAAGATCCGGGCCGGAACCAGGTCCCGGATCAGATCAAAATAAAAACCGGCCAGCATGCGCGTGAACGCGGAGTCCGCCAGCAGGGCCACCGCCGCGTCGTTCAGGCGGGCGTTTTCCGCGTACAAATGGCGCGCTTCGTGATCCATGGATTGCATGGGACGCATGTCCAGCAGCACGGGCGACTTGCGGCCGCCGGTTATGGCCAGTCCGCGTATAATACCTTCGCGCGCTCCCTGGCCGGTCTCGCGCGCGCCGGTCAGATAGCGAATCTGCACGATCCCGTCTCTTCGCATCCGAATGCTTCGGGTGCTTGTCTTTTTCCGTTGTATTTCCCCGGTCAAACTTCCCATTCCTCACTTGCCTGTTTGACTTTAAGACGTAAAAATATATAAATTTATATACCTTGGTCAAACCGGAAAATCGGAACATACCCTATGAAAACCGTGCCCTCACTCAAATCGAATAAATTCGGAAATCCGAAGGGTGCTTATAGGGGAAAGTACGTGGCCCCTCTGGTGTAGATTCCGTGGGTGCATCGTCCGGCCGGCCGGCTCCCAGAGAGCTTCCACCGGTTCTCCGGATGCTTGCCGGGCGTCCTCGGAGCCCGAGTTTAGCGCCGGAAGCCGGCCTGAATATATATTGCCCGCCCCGGCTTGCCCGGAAGAGTGGTTGAAACGCGGAGCATTTGAATGTCGCTGATAGTACAGAAATACGGCGGAACGTCCGTTGGCACCACGGACCTGATCCGAAACGTGGCCAACCGAATCCGGCTCTTTTATGATCAAGGCCACAACCTGGTCGTGACCGTTTCGGCCATGGGCAAGACCACGGACCAGTTAGTGGAGAAAGCCACGCGCATTACCTCGCGTCCCAGCGCCCGCGAAATGGACATGTTG
>CAZGYS010000691.1:0-3594 GCA_964530305.1 uncultured Leptospiraceae bacterium | reverse complement strand
CTGACGTTCGAGCCATTGCACGGAGACGAAATCATAGAGATTGGCCTTGCCCCGAGTGCGAAGGCTCTCGCTTTTCTTATGACCGCGAGCCGCGGCGGTTTCGGAACTGGCGGAAACCCGAACCCTGGCGCGGGCGGCCGCACCCCGGCTGAAACCCTTGCGACTGAAACCGACTTTCTTGCCGGGGCGATACTTCGATACGTACAGACGGGAGACATAACCTACCTTGCCGCGCACTCGCACTTTGTAGTACAGGCCCTTGCGACCGATCTGGCGCAGGGAAGTCCCCCGGCGCATCCGAGAGAGCAACGCGGGGCTGGAGGATGAGGCCGAGGAATGCAGCTTCGCGGCCGGACTGGAGACATAGAGCGTTTTGGCGGACAGGCCGGCGGGCAATGCCAGGCCGAACAGCAGCGCGGGGAGCAGAATAAGTCCGGGCTTCTTGCCGGCTTTCAGGGGATTATGAACTGAATTCATGAAGACTCGCCTCCGGTATAAATGCTTCCGATTACGGTAGGACCGCCGGATAGGACGAATGGTTCCCACCGGATAAGGAAAAGCAATGAAAAATCGGGCCCAATGGCCGGCCCTTTTGTGTCGAATTATAATACAATCCGCGCGGACGGATCCGGACTAACCGCCTTCGTTCTGGGCGCCCTTCACGCCGAACATGACGAGCTGCTCCATCAGGGCAATGTCCTCGGGAAACTTGAGGTTCCCTTCCCGAAAACCCACCGCCATGCCGATGGCCACCGCCCGCAGTAGATAGGCCATTTTCTCGGGGGGGAATTTGGGAAAGCGACCGCCGTCAATCCCCTGCTGATAAACATCCGCCACGGGGTCGATGACGGCGGACCCGGCCTCCGAGAACTCGGCCTGGACTTCCTCGCTGGAATCACGAAGAAGCTCATTGCGCTTGGTGACGATCAGATCGAAATAGTGATGGTTGGCCGCGTAGAATTGGAAAAAGGCGATGGCCAGCGCGCGGACTTTGTCCATGGGTTCGGAGATACCCTCGACCTGGGCCTGCTCATACCCCTGCTTGAGTTCTCGCATGCCTTCGATGAGCAGCGTGGCGAAAATCTCGCTCTTGTTACTGAAATAGAGATAGATGGTGGCCCGGGAAAGCTCCAGACTTCGAGCAATCTCCTCCATGGTAATCTCTTCAAAGGTCTTCTCTTTGATCAATTCCCGGGCGGCTTCCAGGATCGAGCGGCGGCGCTCCGCTTTTTCCCGTTCCTTTCGTTCCGCGATCCCCATACACTTTCAACAATTACGACCCGATTGCCCCTTGCAAGTAACTTTCAAGACGCTCCCCGGCGGCGGCACGGGGCCAAAAAATCAGCGGCGACTGAATCCCTCGGGCGATTTCAGATCCATCGTATATGTGGCGTTGGATCCGCACCTTTGTGGCGATTCCCCGTTTTCGCTTGACTCGCTCACAATTTCATGCTATAAGCCTTCGCGCCCGTCCCGATTACAAGATCCCACCCTGTTGCGGGCGGGCATCAAAATCCGTGTATCAAGATTGCCCGCCCTCCGGGTGGGATCCTTACAATGAATGGGGCTCGCCCGGGGCGCACGAAGAGAACAAGACATGCTGGTCCAGGAATACGAGATAGAGCGCATCCAGCGCCGAACCGACGCGATCGGCGAACACGTGACGCACGAGATCCGCCTGAACAAGCAGTTGCTCTCCAACAACCTGCCTTATCCGGAGTACATCGCCCTGGGCGAAACAAGCCTGCTACAAATCCAGGTGTGCTCGGAGTGCGCTACGGCCGGTTGCGCCGCCGGCAACTACGCGCAGGTCTTGATGCTTGAAGATTATGTGCTCTGGAAAAAGCCGTCCCTCCGCCTTTTCGAAAACCATTGGGAGCGGGAGCACTACACGGGTATCCAATCGAATGGGAACATCGTATGGACCCGCGATATGTATCTGGATTTTTGCCGCGAGCTCGGGGCGGAAGACCTTTCGCGTCCGTCGGTCATACCGGAAATTGACGGCGATGAGGCCGTGGAGATGTGGCTGGCGTACATTTTCGAAGGTGCTCTCCCCGACGAACATAAGCATGACATGACGCGTTATGATATTCGCCTGGCGGACTACGCGGGCGAGGAACCGCTGGAATTCATATCGCGCCGCCTGCGCGATAGTGAAATTTCGCGCGTCGTGGGAATGTCCCCACCGGGTCACGCCCGGGAAAACGCGCGGGCTTTCAATCGCATCTGGGAAGTTAAAGAGAAGGAAATCGTGCGAGCATCGCCGGAAGCTTACTACTTACCCATCGACGCGCGGATCTATTTACGCGTCCCACGGTGAGAATCGCCCAGGCGATTAGGCCTTCACTCGTTTCGCTTCGCCCCTGGCGATGATCCCCTTTTGAATCTCGGACGTGCCGCCGCCGATTTCGGCCAGTTTGATATCGCGATACATGCGGGCTACGCGATACTCTTCCATGTAGCCGGCGCCGCCGTGCAATTGGACCGCCAGGTTGGTGACCTCGCGCGCGGCCGTGGAGGCGTGCAGCTTGGCCACGGCCGCCTTCGTGGACATGTCCACGGGGTGACCATTGTGCATCATGCGACGCTTCCCGCGGCCGTTCTCGGTTTGCGCCTCGAACTTGTCCATCATCCAGGCCGTTTCCAACATGAGCAGGCGCGAAGAATCATAACGCACGAGCATGTCCGCCAGCATGAAGGCCACGCTCTGGTGCTTGCCGATGGGTCGCCCGAAGCTCTTGCGGGTCTTCGCGTATTTCTTGCTGTCCGCCAGGCAGGCGGCCATGACACCGCAACTGTAGGCCGTCAGGGCCAGGCGCTCCCGCGCGAAGGTATCCATGGTATAACGAAAGCCCTGGCCCGGTTTGCCCAGAATGTCGGCTTCGGTGACGCGCACGTCTTCCAGGAAAATTTCGCCCGTGGGCGATCCGCGCAGACCCATCTTTTTCATGGATTTGCCGCGACTGAGGCCTTCGCTCTTCGCGTCGACGATGAAGTGCGTCAGGCCGTAATCGCGCCCGGACTTGTCGGTGTATCGCGCCAGCACCAGGGCGTAATCGCAAATAGGAGCATTGGTAATGTAGGTCTTCTGTCCGTTGAGGAAAATCTCATCGCCCTTCTGAACCGCCGTCGTGCGCAAACCCGATACGTCCGAACCCGCGTCGGGCTCGGTCACCGCGAGACAGCCGATGGTTTCGCCCTTGATGATGTCGGGCAGGTAACGCAGCTTCTGTTCCAGGCTGCCGAATTCCTCGATGGGTCCGCCGAAAAGCCCGCTGGAAGCACCGCCGGAAAAGAAAGTGGAACCACAGGCCTCGGCCAGCAGCTCCTGGGCCAGAATGGCCTGCAGATTGCCGGCGCCCTGCCCGCCGAATTTCTCGCCGTGAAGAAGTCCCAGATAGCCGACCTCTCCGAGCTTCTGATATTGGACTTTGGGAATGCAGCCCTTCTCATCGATGTCGGCGGCATGGGGGGCGATTTCCGCATCGCAAAACTTGCGGAAGGAATCCGCGAAATCCTGATCATTTTGCGCGAGCTCAAACTGCATTCTGGGCCTCTTTTTGTCGGAGTTCCGACAATTCTGATCCGCCT
>CAZGYS010000690.1:0-3596 GCA_964530305.1 uncultured Leptospiraceae bacterium | reverse complement strand
CCCACCGGAAAGTATACGGTGGATGTAGTCGCCGACGGCAAGAAGTCACGCCATACTTGCGAGGCATCGCCCCGCAAGGTGATTTTGACGTTTTTCGGTTTGCCGTGCGCGGCGGACCCTGCGGCATTCGCGTGAACGGCAAACCGAAAAACGTCAAAATCACCTTGCGGGGGGCGAAAATCAAAACGAAGACCCGCTCCTTTCAGCCGGTCTACAAGGACTATCGTCCCAATGGACCCGAGTGCGAACCGGTCTGCAAGGGCGCGAAGATTACATTCAAATAGACGGGCCAACCGGTCCAGGGTCGTCTATTTCGGACGCTCAGACTTTCGTCCACGAAGAGGCAGCCAGCTCACTCCGAAGGGATCAATGGGGATCTCCTTAATATAGAGACGACGCGGCGCGTCATAAGGTCGTGTGTCCAGGATGCGCAGGCGACGGGTTCGAGATATGGGATCCATGGACGTAAGCAGCATGAAGTTGCCGGTGGGGGACATGCGTATATCCACGATGCCGGCGTCCAGGCGAATCGAATTGATTTTTCGCAACGCGCCGCCGGGATACATTCGAAAGACGTGAATTCGTCCGCCCTGAAATTCCGATACGTAAAGAATATTTTGCCGGGGATGAAGAGCCATGAAGCCGGGTCGCGGCAGAGTCATGGAACCGCCCTTCGTTAGTTTACCATTCTTACCGACGCGATAAGCGTCGATACTATTTCGTTTCGTGGCCGAAAGGTACAAAAAGCGACCGTCCCGGCTGAAGGCATGCCCCAGGCTGTCCACATAGTCCAGACTCTGTTGCTCTCGCATGGCCGTTTTAACCTGGAAGAGCTTGACCCGATCTCCCTGGGTGTAGGCGAATCGGCCGTCCGGATGAAAAAAGATCCGGACGCCGTTCACGTCGACCCCGGGACCCAGGGGGGAGTATCTTCGGCCGTCGCGCGCCGCGAAAGCGTAAACGGTTTCGCCGTGAAAGAGGTACAGGCGATTTCCATTGAAAGCCGGCAGTCCCCCGCAACGTCGCGTCGTTAAGCGTGGACCGGCGATGGCGACCCCGACGTGGTGAAGGTTGAACAAGCGCGCACCCGAACTCCCGCAGGCCGCGAGAAAACTTCCGGAGGGATGCATGGCAATGGATACGGGCTGACGGGACTTGAAGTCTACACGGGAAACGAGTTCCAGGCGCCCTTCAATGGAAAGCCCGTAAACGGAAATACGACCGGCGGCGTGATCGGCCACCACGAATTTCTCCTGGGCGAACGCGGCCGTGCTCCCGCACAAGCATCCGCACAGTAAGAGGACTCCGGTTGCGCGCTTCACTTCGCCGAGGCACTGCGCTTCACGCGCGCGAGTTTTTTTTCGTGCAGACTGCCCAGGTAGAAGTATTCCTTTCCAACCCAGACCGACGTGTTCGAAGTGTAAGCACCTTTCGGATCCTGAAGACTGTGCTTGACCTTGCCGTTTGCGTCGATCCCTACGATGTGGAGATAGGGCACCGCCTGGGGCTGCAGGAATTCGGGCAGGCGATAGGCGAGCTTGCGCATGAATTTGCTCCCGGCCAGGCCGTCCAGGGCGGGACTACGGGGCGCGATGACGGCCACCCAGAACAAACCGTCGGGCCCGCGCTCGATATTATCCGGAAACCCGGGCAAGCCGGAAATGAAAATTTCGCTCGTACCTTTCTTCGGGCCTTTCAGCCAGAAACGATGAACCCGATACAGGCCGGTCTCATTCACCAGCACGAAACTATCGTCTTTAGCAAGCGCGACGCCGTTGGAAAAAGTCAGACCGTCCATCACCAGGCTCGTTTGCTTAGTGGCCGGATCATACACCAGCAATCGCCCGTCCTTGCCGTGGTTTAGAATGGCGATACGGCTGGAAGGCGTAACGCCGCCGAACTTCTCCGCGCCGTATAGAGTGGATGCGTCCGAGAAGTAAATCTTGCCGTCCGCGGCGATGTCCAGGTCGTCGGCATAGACGATGGGTTTGCCCTGGAATTTGTCCGTGAGCACTTCCACCGAATCGCGCTTCGCGATGCGCAGCAAACCGCGATAAGCGTCCGCCACGACCAATCGCCCCTGGCCGTCCAGGGCCAGCCCCAGGGGACGGCCCTTCGTATCGGCCCAGTTCACCGGACCGGTGCCGTCCGGATTCAGGCGCACGATTCGGCCTTCTTCCGTGCCGGTGAAGATATAGCCGTCCTTGTCGATAACCACGTCCTCGGGGCCGTGATTATCGCCGATGTCGAGTTTCTCCAGGCCCGTGGCCAGATGGTCGTTTGCGGCATAGGGTCCCTCGTACTTCGTAATGGGCGGCGCCGTATACAGCACGGGCTCCATGGGGACCGGCCACAGAGTCATATAAAGGATGATTAGAACCAGAAAGGCGCCCAGACCGAGCAGGAGTTTCTTCAACATGCACTTACAATTGGATGCTCCCCGGGGGCGGGCAAGCAAAATAAACCCCGGCCGCGCGGGCGATGATCAGGTCGCGGCGCGAACCGCCGTGCGCTTACCGGCGGGGGCGCGCGTTGCCGGTCGCTCGAAGGGATATTCCAGGCCGGAGAGTTCGGCTACTTCCAGCATGCGATCGTGGACGAATTGAGCCGGATCATCCTGTTTCGTAAACCAGCGCACGGGCCCGAATTTGTAGTGGGCGATTTTGCGAAAGCGACCCGGTTTGTATTGAATGCCTACGCAGTGTACGGCCAGGGGTTTGGCGGGTTTCCCGGCGATGAAGCGAAAGCCGGCCGAATGACCTTCGCCCATTTCGCCCCAGACGGTGGTCTGCTCCGGAAAGAGCACCATCATGTTGCCGGGACCCGGTTTCAAGCCGCTCAGGTCTCTTTCGTAGAGCACCTTGCGGGCGTACTGAAGAAACTTGCGCGAACGTTCCGGGTTTTCCCGGTCCAGGGGGATGCCGCCTATTTTCCAGAACATACCCAGATACTTCGGATGAGTGAGTTCGGCCTTCATCATGCACCAGGCATGGCGCTTGAACTTCTGGAGCATGGCGCGATAGCCCAGCGGTACGTCGTTTTCGTGGTGGTGTTTCGAAATGATCAGCACCGGACCCTCGGTCTGAATTTCATCCGGAGCTTCCACAACCAGTTTAATTTGAGGTTGTAGAACCAGTATACCGCACGCGCGGAAGAAACTGGTCACGAACCAGGTCTTGCCGGGATGCTCATCGTAATCAAACATTAGACACTGATGAAAAGGGCCCCTGGGCCATGCAAGCAGAAATCGCCTGGGCGGTATCCGAACATGCGCGCCACACCGGATTGTATTGGATGTTACAAAAGGCCCGGGCGCATCGCGTCAGGGATTTCGCACGCAACGGATGGGACCCGCGAAACCCACTTTGGTCGCGGCCTGAATGACTCCGTCCGCGGTCATGCGAAAAGCCTGTGTCGTGTCCAGACTATTGGCGGACCAATAGGGATCCGGACTTGTGAAGTTGGGAAAAAGATCCGGCGCCGCCTGCGCGAGAACGAATCGCCAGGTCAGTAACTCGCTTATGGTAGCCACCCGCCAATCCGTATGACCGCCCAATGAGAGACCGGCGCAACTGGCGAAAACCTGGCTCACGCCT
>CAZGYS010000689.1:0-3596 GCA_964530305.1 uncultured Leptospiraceae bacterium | reverse complement strand
TGAATTTTTTTCGCGGTAAGAAATACACGGCCGCCCGCACCGAGCCCGGTATCTACGAATCGTATCTCTATGGTCCTCCGGAGCGCCGGGTTCAGGTGATTCTGCTGGATACGCGCTATTTTCGCGGCCCCCTGAAGAAACCGGTCCGCGAACATCCCCTGAAACGCGTCTATCCGCCCAATACCGGGCTGGCCGCCGCCATGCTGGGGGAAAGGCAATGGAAATGGCTGGAGCGTCAACTGCGGGTACCGGCGCGCGTGCGTATTCTGGCGACGAGCATCCAGGCCATTCCCCAGGATCACACCGGCGAACGCTGGGCCGCTTTTCCCCGGGAACGGGCGCGTCTGTTGAAAGTCCTACGCGAATCGCAGGCGTCGGGTCTGATCCTCATCAGCGGCGATAGACACTACGCCGAGATGTCCGTCCTGAAGAACGCCCTCAAGTACCCGCTGTATGAATTTACGTCCTCGGGCCTGACGGAGACCTGGCACTACGGCGCGGGAGAACCCAATCGCCATCGCGTGCCCGGCTCCGGCACCCACCCGGTCTTGAACTTCGGCATGGTGGCGATTCACTGGGGCCGTTCCCCCATCGTTCAGGTTCGCGTTCGTGATGTCGAAGGTAGGACCTTGCTGCGAAAATCCTTGCGTCTGAGCAGCTTACAAGCGGATGGTTGAGGGCATGGCTCGCCCCCGCGTTGTTCTCTTCGATCTCATGGATACCCTGGTGCGGGATCCCTATCACGAACTATTTGAGAAAGTCCTACCGGCCTATGATATTTCGCCCCGGCGATTCCTGGCCTTCAAGCGCCAGGACAGTTTCGAGGAATTCGAGAAGGGCGAAATCGACGAGTCGGAGTTCTTCCGACGCTACTACAAGGATGACCTGGCTCAATCCACCCGGGACGCCCTGCCGCGCCCGGAAAAACTGAAAAAACACATGTATCGCTCCGTACCCCTCTTGCCCGGTATTGAGGAGTTACTACGTGAACTGCGGCAACCGAACCCGCTTCAGACCTCGACCCAGGAAGGCAACGTTCGCCTGGGCATCGCCTCCAATTATTCGGCCTGGTACCATGAAATCATGCGGCTGCGTCCCGAGCTCAAGGAAGGCTTCCACTACTACTTCTTTTCCTGTGAAATGGGCGTCCGCAAACCCGCCCCCCGCTACTACGAAACCATCTACAGCGCTCTCCAAAACGATCTGTCGGATCTACAGCCAAGAGATTTGTTTTTTACGGATGATCGGGAAACGAACATCGCGCCGGCGCGGGATATGGGCTGGCATGTGCACCATTTTCAGGGCGGAGAAGGTCTCCACCAGGCCGTGGGCGTCTTTCTGAACGCGGGTTCCGGCGATTAAACTCATGAGCACCGTTCAATAACGCTTTATTGCGTACTTCGTATCGCCCCCGGCACCGTTCTTTTTCAATAATGCCGGAATCCCGCCGTCCCCAATGAGGTGTCCAGCCCCAACGACGACGAAGATCCTACGCTTTCCCGCCAGGTATTTCCGAATTTTCGCGGCCATGGTCCGGTTACGCGCATAATAGATGCGTTCGTCGATTTCCCGAGCTAATGGCGATTTGGTTTTCGGCAGCACCAGCTTCTCCATCGTCGCCGCATCGCCTTTTTTCCACGCCTCAAACATTCCATTCAGGGTTTTGTCAATGGTCGGTAATTCGTGAATGGTCTGTTCCAGAAAGGCGACTTCCACCGCCGGCGGAAAGGTCCCGAAAAGTCGCATCTGAAACTCCGCGCTCTCCAATTGCTCGATGGGCTTTCGCCCTCGCGCCCGGTTTAGAAAATAGTTATCAATTCCGTGGGCCTGACTGTATCCTAGCCCGGCCATGCGAACCACCGACAAGGTCATGGCTACCATCCAGGGTCGCATCCCCTCCACCTGCGCGGGAGAAAGTCCGACACCGCTCAATTCCTTGAGTAAGGCTTGATAGGTTTGTTCCGGCAACGCCGCCTTCAGTCCGCGGCCATTGGGATACATCCCGTACTTTTGCACGGCCCCCGCAAGCTTCGCTCGACCCTTGCCTATGTCGGCCTCCACGACCAGTACCTCGCTTTCGCGGTAGGCCTTTTCTATTGGCGGAGCCAGTGGAAATATACTCGGCGGCGCGACGTGCAAGGAACCAAGTAGATAGACCGTTGTCGTCTGGGACTCTACCTTCCATAAGAAGGTCCTATTTTGCGCACCCTTCTCCCGCTCTTTCCCCGCTGGTGCTCCAGGCTCCGCCTTCAGGGTAGGATATCCTACAAGCAACAGGCTCGCCGCGGCGATCAGGGCCATGACTCTGCTTCTACGACGCTTATTTCTTTCCCGGTTCGAGTTTTGCATTAGTCCAAATTCTCCCATTCGATTTCGCGAACCCACTTTAACCAGATCAGATACAGCCCCGGCGGTGGACCTCCTACATTTCCGGCATTGGAGGATTTTTTTGGTCTGTTCTATTCAGGCACGAAGAGGGATTTAAATGGAGACGGTGACTCGGGCGGATCGTCGGGAAGAAAAAAGGCAAAAAAATGCCCCCGGGGGGGAAATCCGGGGGCCAGGAAGAGTGTTCATGCGAAAAATGCGCCTGTCTGACGACAGAACGCATGACCATACTTTATGAATCCCGAATAAGATCAAGAATTTTACGTCCCAGAAATAGAAAAAGTGGGGATAACTCAAGTCTGGACAAAATGCCGTGAAGACATCAATTCTTGCTTCGGCCAATCGGGGTCAGGAATCGACCCGGGCTTTCTCTTTGACAACTTCCAGATAAAGAGATGCGGGCGGAGCACTCAAAGTCTTCTGTTCGGCAATCAAGACCCTGGCCCAGCGTCGTTCCGCGTATTCGCAGATATCCTGGATGTTGCGGCCCGACAATCCAGCCGAGCCGTCGGCGAGCGCACCCAGCTCCTCGGCATTCAGGTGGCGGGCATAGCCCCCGAAAATCGCCGCCCGCTCACTCGCGTCCGGCATGGGAAAGGCGATGATCTGATCGAATCGCGACAGCAAGGCCTTATCAAGATCGTTGGTGCGATTGGTGGCGCCGATGGTCAGTACGCCTTCCTTCTTTTCGAAACCGTCAATTTTTCGAAGTAGCACGGAAAGCACCCGGCGCGTCGCCTCAAACATTCCGTCTTCCCGTGAGCCGGCCAGCGAATCGATTTCATCCAGAAATAGTATGACCTGTTCCAGTTCCCGTGCCGCGTCGAAGACGGCGGCCAGATTCTGCGCCGATTCGCCGTAGTACTTGCTCAGTATGTTTTCCACCGGGACGTACACCAGCGGTATTCCGGTTTCGCGCGCGATGATTCGCGCCATGGTCGTTTTTCCTACACCGGGCGGCCCTTCAAACAGAATGGCGCCGGGTAGATTGTTCACGGCTCGCCCCCTGGTCAATCCGGCGACTCCACGAAAGACCTCCGCATGGCGCAACGGCAGAATCACGTTCTCCTGAATTTCCAGCTTTGTCTTTTCGTAACCCGCGATAAATTCATCGCCCTTGCCGGCGGAATCTCCCTCACTCTCCCCCGCCTGTGCGGAAATCCCGGCCGGTCTCGGATTTGAGACGCGCCAGACGGTGACTCCGAGGC
>CAZGYS010000688.1:0-3599 GCA_964530305.1 uncultured Leptospiraceae bacterium | reverse complement strand
CGTCAAAAAGGCGAGCGAAAACAATCTCAAGAATATCGACGTGGAGTTTCCCCTGGGCAAACTCATTTGCGTCACCGGGGTTTCGGGTTCCGGCAAGTCGACCCTGGTCAACGGAATTTTGCACAAAGCCCTTTCCATGAAACTCCACGGGGCCCGCACGCGTCCGGGAGAACACGCGAGCATTCAGGGCCTCAAGGAAATCGAGAAAGTCATCGGCATTGATCAAGCCCCCATCGGTCGCACGCCGCGCTCGAACCCGGCCACCTACACGGGACTGTTCACGCCCATTCGTGAATTGTTCGCCAATCTACCCGAGGCGAAAGTGCGCGGTTACAAACCGGGGCGCTTCAGCTTTAACGTCCAGGGCGGTCGCTGCGAAGCCTGCGAAGGCGCGGGCATCATCAAAATCGAGATGCACTTCCTGCCGGACGTTTTCGTGACCTGCGAAGTCTGCAAGGGCAAGCGCTTTAACCGCGAAACCCTGGAAGTCAAATGGAAGGGCAAGAGCATCTACGACGTACTGGACATGACCGTGGAGGACGCCCTGGAAATTTTCGAGAACATCCCCTCGGTGCGTCGCAAACTGGAAACCCTGCGGGAAGTGGGGCTGGATTACATTCGCCTGGGGCAAGCGGCCACGACCCTTTCGGGCGGCGAAGCCCAGCGCGTGAAACTCTCCACCGAGCTATCGCGGAGAGACACGGGCAATACTTTCTATATTCTGGACGAACCCACCACGGGCCTGCATTTTGAGGACATCGCCAAATTGCTGCGGGTGTTGCACAGCCTGGTCGAAAAAGGCAACACGGTACTGGTCATCGAACACAACCTGGACGTGATCAAGACCGCCGATCACATCATTGATCTAGGCCCCGAGGGCGGCGACGGCGGCGGCAAGATTATCGCGAAGGGTACTCCGGAGGAATTGGCGAAGGACAGCGCTTCGTTTACGGGTACCTACATCAAGAAGGCCCTGAAGAAAACTCGAACGCGCGAACCCATCGCGCCGCCGGCGGGGTAGTCGGCGAGCGTTTGCCGAGCAATGTCGTCAATCGCCCAGCAGTTCGCCCAGGTCCAGTTCCCAGACGCGAATGATCGTATCCTGTTTACCCAGCGTGGCCAGCATCGGTTCGGTCGGGTGAAAGGCGATTCCGGGCAGCCAGGTCTTGCCCGCGGGTTCCGGTAGAATCGCCACGCACTCTTCCAATTCGAGACTCCATAGCCGCACGGTATTGTCGATGGACTTGGAGGCCAGCAGTCGTCCGTCGCCCGAAAGGGAAACCGAATGTACGGCGCCTTCATGACCTTCCAGGGCAAGCTCCGGGCGTCCGGTCAGGGGATCCCAGAGGCGAATCACGCCGTCCACGCCGCCGGAAGCAAGCAGGCTGTTGGCCCTCGAATAGACGACGCTGTAGACGCCTTCGGTGTGCGCCGACCAGCTTGCGATTTCCTTGTCTTCGTCCAGGTTCCAAACGTGAATGGCGCCCGTGGATGTTCCCGCGGCCAGGTGCGGACTACGCGGCGAAAACGAAAGACAGAAGACCTGCTCCGAACTCTTCTTGCCAGGCGCGCGAAACTTCTTGAACTCCGGATCCCAGAGGCGCACGCCGTTCTTAAGACTGCCGGTGGCCACGACCGAATTGTCCGGCGCCCAGGCCACGCTGGTCATGTGCCCCAGGCCGCCCGTGCGGGTGCGTTCGCTCTTACCGCCTTCCACGTGCCACAGTCGGAGCATATCGTTGTCGGCCACCAGGGCCACGTGTACCCCGTCGGGTGCCCAGGCCGCGGCGATGGAACGGCCCTCGCTGTCCTTCAAGGCGCCGATCATTTGACCGTCCTTCCAGAAGCGCGTAGTGCGATCCCTGGAGGGAGAGACCAGCACATCGCCTCCGGGGGACCAGTTGATGCGATGGATGCTGTCGGTATGACCCTCCAGGGTATGCTTTAGTCTAAGTCCGGGAGGAGGGGTTGAATCAGGAGCAGTCACGTTGATAGCTTCACCGGCCCGACGTCGGGAGGCAATTCAATTTTCCGGAAGGGGTATTCAATGCTTGCAGGTTTATTTTTTCCTTGCCCGCGCCGAGGATTCGTTTCGTCTAAAGCTGGATGGCGAATACCGGAACCGGAAAGCGAATGAACCGAATCGGCTTATTGGCCGGAGCCGCGGCATTGATCCTGTTGCTCGGTGCCGGACCCGGGCCGGCCCAACCGCGCGGCGTTCAAGGGCCGCCCGGATACAAATACCTGGGTCCCGAAGGCCGAACCGTCGTTTTGCCGGGGAGAGCGCGAATCGCCTATGGCGCGCGCGGCAGGTTTTCCTACCGCGTGCTGCAAGGTCGGGTGGCGCTCACAAACGGCGTATTCGGGGACCCCATTCCCGGCACTCGCAAATACGCCTGGTATCGCTTGCTAGCCGGCGGCGGCACCTCGACCACGAGCAAGGGCCCGCGCGGGTATCGCTACCTGGGACGGGAAGGCCAAACCGTCGTATTGAAACAACGCGCGCGCGTCGCCTATGGCGCTCGGGGCAAGTGGGTGTATCGAATCTTGCAAGGGCGCATTACGATCGGCAATTCCCTCTTCGGGGATCCCGCGCCGGGCCTTGCCAAGGGGGCCTACTATCGCCCGGTCAAGGACCTGGTGAAAGATGGCGAAGTTTTCGGTCCGGACGGCTACGTCATGCTTGGTAAAGAAGGCGAAACGAAGAACCTGTCCCATTACGGCATGGTGGCCTATGGCTCCCGGGGTAAGTTTCTATATCTTGGCCCCGTAATCGGTCGCGTGCGAATTACCAATAAGACCTTCGGGGGCGATCCCGTTCCGGGCACGGTCAAGCATGCGTTCTATAAATCCCTGCGCAATCATCCCAACTATCGCTATTTCGGTCGGGGGCCGAAGGGTTTTCAATACCTGGGCGCCGAGGGCGAAACGAAGAACCTGACGACGACCAGTCACGTGGCCTTCGGGGTGGACGGCAAGTTTCACTATGCCTTCAATGTGAAGGGACCCATTCACCTGGGCAATGCCGTCTTCGGAGATCCCGCGAGCAACAGTCGCAAGTTCGGTTATTACAAGCGCGTCGACCCCGCGGAATCAACCCGTCAATTGGATCAGGCCCTGGACCGGGCCCGCGCCTATCTCCAGGGCCGTAGCATGCGTTCTTCCGCGGTGCGTCGCCTTCGATCCGTCATTACCAACAAGATGTACTTGATGGGAAATCGCCGTGAAACGATCCGCAAGGCCATTGCCGTCGTACGCCTTTATGAGGAAAAGCACGGTGCCCTGTTCATGAACCGGAGAACCAGGCCGCATTTTAAGCGCAATGCGCAAAGCGGCGATAACCGCGAGCGCGAACGATTGATCTTCGAAATTCAACAGGGTTTGCACAGCGCCGGGCTTTCGCCGACGAACCTGAATAAACATCGCAATTTATTCGAGGGCCTGGCCTTCAAGACCCACGCGTATTTTCCAGGGACGGTAGGGGAGCGATTGGACTCCGCCCGCGTCCATCGCGTTCGTATCAAGGCGACTCTGCGCCGCGCCTGGGGTAAACCCACGGCTTTTTCGGCCACGCCCGTGCGGCGCCCCACGGGTATGTA
>CAZGYS010000687.1:0-3603 GCA_964530305.1 uncultured Leptospiraceae bacterium | reverse complement strand
ATCACCGAAATCCAGGCCGACGAGAAAAGCCATGTGACCGCCTTGAAGTTCAGCGAGGACGGCAAGAAACTCTTCAGCTCCGGATTCGATACGAACATCAAGATCTGGGCCGTGAGCGCCAAAGGCGATTTCAAGCTCGCGAAGACCCTTGCGGGCCACGCCAATTGCGCCAACGCCTTCGCCTTTCGCGGGGGCGGCAAGATCCTGGTGAGCGTCTCCTCGGACGGCACCCTGCGTGAATGGAAGCTGCCCTCGGGAAACGCGGCGGGCTCGCTCTCGGCCCACGGAAAACCAGTCTTCGCCGTGCGCGCTTTCTCCCTGCGCGGCGAGGAAACCCTGGCCACTTCATCCTATGACGGCACCATTCGCTTCTGGGAACCGCCCAAAACGGCGAACGCGGATAAATACATGGAGCTGGGTCGCGTCAAGGGCAAGGGTCGTGAAATCGGCGCCCTGCGTTTTCGCAACCAGGGCAAGGAACTTATCACGGCCGGCTGGGGTCCGGACATCAGCATCTGGTCCGTGCCGGACGGCAAGGAATTGGAACGCATTCCCCACGGCTCGAAGGGAATCGCCTCCATGCCCGAAATCGCCGCGAACAAGTATTTGTGCATGGGTTACGAGGGACGCGCAAGCGTGCTGGACGCGAAAACCGGCAAACTCACCGAAGCCTTTCGCGTGGAGGGCAAGGGATACTTCGGAACGTGCATCGCCCCGAACAAGAAGCGCGCGGCGATCTGCGTGGATCACGGCGTGGTCTTGTTCGACCTGAAAAAGGGCGTGGAAATCGCCCGCGCGAAAGTAAAGCCCCGTTCCACATCTTCGCCCACCTTCACGCCGGACGGCAAGCTGCTCTTGATTGCGTGCGCGGATAAAAAGTTCCGCGTCTTTCGCGTGTAGGCCGCGATTAAAAGTCCTCGGGCACGAAAAATCGGCGCACGCCGTAACCGGTCGAATCAATGATATCAGTATAGCTCGTCACCGTGCGATACTCGACGAGCAGGGCATGGCCCGACTTTCCAGGGTATAGTCCCTTGACCTCGGTTCGGGCCAGTACCGTGACCGAGGTTCCTTTCGGCAGGTACGGGACGCAAACCATGCGGCCACTTCCGCCCTCGGGCGGAGGGGGCCGATGGACGGAACAGAATCTTCCCGTGGAAGAATATTCCTTGAGATCACGCGGGACCACGCGGCGTCGAGTAATGCGAACCTCGGGCTTCAAGGTAATGACCCGATGCTTGTTGAACACCTTGATACGTCCCGGAGGAACACGAGAACGCAATAGGAAATATTGGTACCCGACGCAATCCAGCCACCTTTCGTATAAAACATGTTGCGGCTTCACCATGGGTAAGCATTGCTTATCATCGTCGATTAAAATGTAATCCTTCGCGCTCCCGGGCACCACCGTGGATTTGAAGGCCAAATGACGACCATGAAAAAACCAGCTACCACGGTATTTATAGACTTTACCGTCTGAGCGCTTCGTTCCGGCCCCGAATGAACCATTCGCGTCGAGCCTCAGGCGCATGGGTTCATAGGCGCTTCCATCAACCGTCGTTTGCCGCCACTCGCCGGCGAAGTCTCGACGAAAGCCGTCGTCGGCCTTGAACGCGCCGGCCGGGCGGCGAAATGGATAATCCTGCGTAACGGCTTCGACGCGGGTAGTCGGGCCGAAACGATAGCGCACCCATCCGGAACCGTATGCACGCGCGGGAAACGGAGTCGACTCAGCCAGCTTGTAATACTGATACCGGATAAAATACATGTCCGGTCGCTCCTTTAATTGCGCTACGACCTGAAACGGCGTGCCGGCCGGCATTTTCTTCCCGCAGGTCTGGCGATAGAATGGAAATTGCTTCAGCTTTTCAACGCGGCAGTGCTTGCGAAAGTGCTTTACCGAGTCGGGCCACCCGAGAATTGGGAGGTCTTGCTTCGCCGCGTGAAAGAACCCACCCATGGCAATCACATCCCGGTCGTCCAGTTTAGCCTTGCGCCCCGGGGGAACCCGGTCGTGGAGGGGCCCGAATGAAGAAGCGGCGCATTTGAGATAACGACGGAAGAATGCATCGCCGCGGCGATACTCATGATCACAGGTATCGAAGAGGTCGGGAATTTTTTTGCTCGGCCCGGAAGAGACTACATTACTGAATATCACTTCGGTCCCCTGGAAACGCCATTTACCGCGATAGGCTTCGTCCGGACCTCTTCGCGCACCGGGACGCTTCGCGGTGAATGTACCGTCGCCCTTGAGCTCCAGGACAAAAAGCGCCTCACTACCGTCCATAAGCGACCACTGCTGCTTCCAGGTACCGACTATATGCTTCGGGTGATTCGAGGCACCCGCGGAGTCGAAAGCAAAAAGCGCAAGAAAGACCAGCGCGCCCATACTCTTCATAACGCGTCTCGCGTTCGGATTCATGGTGGATTTCAAAGCGATCGATTTCAATTCTTACTCCTGATTGCTCCCGTGGAAGGACATCATTCGCCGGGGGCCTCTCCCACGGGTATCACGGGCCGCACGACATCAGGATCGAATATATTTCGAACCTTTTCCTTCTTTATGAATTTGGCGGAGACCCAACCTCCCAGCCTGCGGTGCACGGGATAAGGCGATTCCTCTTCCAGGATCATCGTATCAATCTCGACAAAGTACATACGAAGGTTCGCGCGCTCATGTAGCGCGGAATCCAGATAGGCAATCACGCGCAAAGGCGTCCCGTCCGGAAGGGTCATCCCGCAATGCTGAGTGAAGGATTTGCGTCCCTTGACCGCGAGCACATAACAAAACTTGAGCGCGGACACGCCATATCGATCATCAGACAGTTTGGCGCCCGTCGCCGCGGACCGGATTTCACCGCCGGCTCCCACGACCTTAACAGGCCTTTGACTTGCCTGCAACTTCAAGATGCCTCGACTTCGCGCCGCCAGCCGCGGCGATACTCGACCGAAAGTCAAATCGAGGCCGCAATCAATGAAACGGTCATAGCGTACATTGCGATGCTTCGTTCTATAAACACATCGATCCAGATAAAGCCCGTCCGCGGAATCATTAACATTCGTCTGTTTCAGGATTAGTTCCTGCTCGAAGTACTTCCAGCTACCGCGATAGGTTTCCGTTTCTCCCGACCATCGCTTGTGTCGCCGAATGCGGAACGTGCCGTCCCGCTTCAGGGTCAAACGGGCCGGAGTGAAATGCGCGAAATCTTCCCCCATCAATGTGTATTTCATTACCTGACGCCATTCTCCCAGCAGGGGTTCGGCCAGGGGATTCATGGTCGGAGCCGCCTGGGCCGGCGAAGATAATCCCGGAACCGGGGCGAGAGCGAAGGTGAGCATCATTGCCGTCAAAACGTGAAGCATTTTCAAAACCCACGTTCGAGAAAGAGCGGTGCGAAACATGGCCGTAAAATTAGTTACAAAATATCTACAATTGTAAAGAAAAGGCATAGATATTTACGACATAAAGTATACGCCTTGACTACGAAGCTGTTTTCTTCTCTGCATAGCGAAAGGTATATTGTTTGCACTGTAAGTCAGCTTCGGTGGTATAGAATTAAACAAAATTACTTGAATACAAGCGTACCATAAGAACATAAACCT
>CAZGYS010000686.1:0-3609 GCA_964530305.1 uncultured Leptospiraceae bacterium | reverse complement strand
GGCAACGGCATGCTCCTCTTACGGGATCCCCGCCAGGCACGTTTTATCGAAAAGAGCGCCAACTACGTCATTCGCGCCGGGTCCGTGGATCTGGGTAAGCGTTCCCTGGAAGGTTCGCGGCCGGCCATGGCCCTGCTGCTGCATACGGCCCTGAATCTGATTGGCCGCGCCGGATACGAAATTCTCATCGAAGAGAGTATTGAAAAAACGGCCTACCTGGCTCGCCTGGTCCGCGAAAGCTCGGACTTTCAACTCCTGCACGAGCCGCGCATGAATATTCTCTTGTATCGTTGCGTGCCGCCGGAACTGCGCGCAAAGGCCAAGGCCGGCCGGCTTACCGACCAGGAAAATCGCGTCATCAATCGCTTCAATGAGAACCTGCAGAAGACCGTGCGCAATGAGAGTAATACCTTTATCTCTCGAACCACCTTCAATCGCCATTTCCCCGGCGGGCGACGCCCCGTAACGGCCCTGCGCGCGGTCATCGCCAATCCCCTGACCACGACCGGCGACATCGACGCGGTCATCGCGGAGCAAAGGCGCATCGCCGAGAAAATTTCGGACGGCAACCCGTGAGCAACCTGGAAGCCAATAAGCAAATCGTCCGAGATTTTTTCCAGGCCTGGAATGATCGGGAATACCAGGTCGCGCTGGATATTTTCACCGAGGACATGGAATGGTTCATCATCGGCAACACGGCCGTGTCCGGGAGCAAGGACAAGCGCGGGATGCGCTTCGGCCTGAAAATGCTTCCGCGCCTCTTTAAGGGTTTTCGTTTCGTGCTCCACGAGTTCACCGCCGAGCAGGATCGCGTGGCCGTAACGGCCGAATCCCACGGCACCCATAAGAGCGGCAGAGTTTACAATAACCACTACCATTTCTTTATTAAAATCCGGGACGGCAAAATCGCCCTGGTACGGGAATACCTGGACACGGAACACGCCACCTGGGTGGAAACGGGACGGACGGGTCAGGAGTAAGAGGTCTATTCACCGTTTACTCCTTGACACCCCCTGGACCGGGGAGCCATTGTCGGACTTGGCCCGGGGGTGGCATGCGCCCGGGATTCGGAGGTAGGAAATGAAAAATATACTTTCCCGGCTAACGCTCCCTCTCTTCTGCGCGATTCTTATGATTGCTCTCGGAGGCTGTGGAACCGGACTGGAAAACACCATCAAATCGGGCATTGCGGCTTACGCCAAGGGTTCCAGTGGTGCCAGCGAAGCGGAAACGAAAAAAGCCCTGTGCAAGTCCGCCGTGGCCGTCGCCACCGACTGCCACAAGCGAGCCAAAAACGGCCAGAGTTGCGGCGCCGCCGGACATGATATCTATAAATTCGTGAAAAAACAAGCCGGTACGGAAGAGCAAGCGCGCAATTCCGAAGCGGTCTGTAAAGCCAGTTGCGAAGCCGCCAAAGGGGGAGCCTCGGTTGCTTCCGTTCAAGCGACTCAGCAAAACGGCCGCTGGTGTAAATAAATCGTCATCGTTTCGTCCGGGTCTCGTAACCACGCGGCCCGGAGAAGCGCTCTCTAACCCCTTCTCCTCATTATCCGCCGCGTTCTTTCCGCGCTCCAGCGGATAAATCCGACCTTCGCGTCATCCTTTAATCGCCTTCGTCTCAAATGGAGGGGATCTTAAACGTTTCGTCATAAGACCGACTTTCGCGCGGGCTACTAATGCTCAATTCGTATCAACGGGGTTCAAACCCTGAAGCGAGGTCACAATGACTACAATTCAACTGGAGAAAGGCAAACGCAAACTTGAGGTTCGCGTCGCGGAGAACCAGATGGAAATTGAACGCACGCTGGCTCTGCGCTATCGTGTGTTTAATCTAGAGATGAATGAAGGCCTGGCCGAGTCTCGATTGACCGGCAAGGACAGGGATGAATATGATCTGTATTGCGATCACCTGATCGTAACGGACAAAAACGACGACAATCGCATCGTCGGAACGTATCGCATCCTGCGACGCGAAATCGCTCGCGCGCACATCGGCTTCTATTCCGAAAACGAGTTCAACCTGGATCGCATCTATGATCTGGAGGGCGAACCCGCGGAAATCGGCCGCTCCTGCGTGGATCCCGAGTATCGCGACGGTTCCGTAATCTCCATGCTCTGGGTAGGGCTGGGAAATTACATGCGCGTGAATAGTGTTCGCTACCTGATGGGTTGCGCCTCCATTCACACGACGGATGCCCGGGAAGCTTCTCAGGTGCATGCCTACCTGCGCGAAACCGACGGCTTCGCCGCTCCGGGTTTCCGAGTGGAACCCAAAAGCAAATACGTCATGCCCGGTTTCAACGCCGACATGCCCCTGGACGATCTTCGCGCGGCGCGAAGCAAGGTTCCGCCCCTCTTGAAGGGTTACCTTCGCGCGGGTGCCCGTATCAGCAGCGGTCCTCCCGCGCTGGACGCGGAATTCGGCACCACCGACTTTTTCGCCATTTTCAACGTGAATGAAGTCGACAAGCGCTACGGTCGCCACTACATCGAAAGCTAAGGCCGCGATAAAAAAACACGCAAGACGCCCGACGGACTCCATTCGTTGGGCGATTGTTTTTTAAACCGCCAGGCGAACGAAATCCCTGAGAAAAGCCCGATGAGAAGTACGCACGATCTTCTTATGCTTGCCGTTGGGGTTGAAGAGCTTGCGGCGATCAAACAACCGCTTCGGGCTTTCGCGTACATCCTTCCAGGTACCAATCTCCAGGGTAAACGGCAGCAGGGCATTCCCCCCGCCGTCCGAGGTTCGTTCCAGGCGATGGGCGTCGTAAATACGATCCCATAAATCGCCGTTGACCCGATAGTCGGCGTTCTGGGGACCGAAGTGATAACGGCCGTGCCCCAGTTCATCTCGTAGACGTTCCGCCAGTTCGCGAAACAAGGCATCATCGGGACTGGCTTCCTTCTTACCCGCGTAGGGCCACCAGACCTGGGTCCCAATCCCGAATCCCGAGTGTACGTCCAGGACCGGAATGACGCATGGTTTGCCGTTGGTCCCGTTCCCGGCCGAGTTCGTCGTAGTCAGACACGCGCGCAGGAAACGCATCAGCGCCCGCGATTCGGGTTCCAGGGTACGGCCGCGAAAATAGGGCAAGCGCGGCGTGAGGGCGTGCCCGCCGAAAAAGGGCAGGGGCGATTCTCCGTCGACGCCCGAATTGCGCATTAGATCCGTACCCGCGGGATTGGACCTTCGCTTGAGGACGACGCCGCCCGGATTCACGATGGGCATGCAGACCAAACCAAGATCGCCCCCGGCCAGATCGGCCATGTAATCGGGGCTCTTTTTATCCAGGGCGCTTTCCAGAAAGTCCAGCACGACGTGAATACCGATGGTTTCCAGGCCGTGAACTCCGGCGGTCAAAACGGCCGGGCCTCGGCGCAGCGCGGCGGCCTTGCCGAACTCCAGGGCATAGAGGGGAAAGCGAAAGCCGTCCTTCGTCCGCCGTGAGAACCCCACCTGACGAATGCGCGCATGCCTGGATTTCGCCGGGATGCGCATGATCCGCCGCTCATAGCGATTCAGTCGTCTCAGTCCGGGCAGCATGGGTTTTGTACACGCCGCCGGACCACGCGATACATCAACCTATTTCCGGTTTCGATATATTA
>CAZGYS010000685.1:0-3624 GCA_964530305.1 uncultured Leptospiraceae bacterium | reverse complement strand
GGTAGGACCTCGTGGTCCTTGAGGTCCAGCCTCTCCCAGAGTTCCGGTCTCACCCGTCTCACCAGGAGGTCCCACAGGTCCGGGCCGACCTCGCTCTCCAGCAGGTCCAAGGGCGCCTGGAAGAGCATGTGTTTTGGCATTAAAACCAAAAACATGAGCACCAGTACTGAGGCTATGGCGATTCCGGCCGCACCGCCGATGACCACCAGCCCCCGCTCGCCGCGGCGAATGCGTTCATAGGCGGTCTTGACCTGGGACAGTTCCTTTTCGCGGCCGTAGAGTCGTTCGGATATTCGCAAACGCGAGGCGTGATCTCCGAGACCGGGAACGAAACCCTCCACCGGCGCGCCCGGAGCGGCGGCGGCGACCCGGGCCGACAATACTTCCAGGTCTTCCAGTACGCCCCGGGCCGACTGGTAGCGCTCTTCCGCGTTCTTGGCCAAAAGCTTGGCCAGGATTTTCGACAATACCGGCGGGAGGTGTCGGTTGTATTCGTGAGCCGCCGGGGGCGTGCGCGCGATGTGCGCGTGCACGAGTTCCATGGGGTCGTCGGACTCGAAAGGCAGGCGACCGGTAAACATTTCAAAGAGCGTCACGCCGAAGGAATAAAGATCGCTGCGATGATCAATGGTTCGATTCATCCGCCCGGTTTGCTCCGGCGAAATGAAACCCAGCGTGCCCTCCAGACGACCGGCGTTCTCAAGGTACTGCTGTTTTCTTTCAATGCGCGTGGAAAGACCGAAGTCGATGAGCACAATGCGCGCCGGACGCGGGATGGAGGCCCAACCGGCGTCGTCCTCTTTCGGGCCGGAGCCGACCACCAGGATGTTGTTGCTGTTTATGTCTTTATGAATGATGTCGCGTTCGTGGAGTTTTCCCAGCGCGTCGCACATGGCCCCGGCCACTTCCAGCGCCGCCTTGAGATCATCGCGCCCACGAATACCCACTCCATGGTTCCAGTCCCGCAGGGGGACTCCGCCCGGGTCTTCCAGTAATAGCGCGGGGCGATCCTCGTAGCGGGTCAGTTCCAGCGCCCGTCGAAAGCAGGGTAGATCAAGTTCGCGACTTAAGCGGTATTCGTTTTCCAGGCGGGCGATTTGTTCCAGGGGCGCCGTATCCGATTCGAGCACCTTGAGAATAACGGCCCGGTCGTCCGCCGTCCGACGACCACCGTAAATACCTGAACGAGAACCGTGCCGCAACAGCTTGAAGTCTCGAAAATCGGCCTGACTGATCATGTTAACCTGACTCTCATGGCGAACTGGTAAAACCAGGCGAAGCGCGCTTCGCTCCACGACAGGATTGACGGAGATCTCCGGCAGGGCAACCAAACATTGCCTGAATTCGGGCGAACTTAAGGTTAAGACACTGTCTGATTAAGGTTAGCTTAACTTAAACTTCGTCTCGGTCCCGGACCCCGATCAGGTAAAGAATCCCGTCCAGTCCCAGGGTCGAGATGGATTGTTCGGCGTTTTCGCGCACCAGGGGCTTGGCGCGAAAGGCGATTCCCAGTCCGGCCAGATTCAGCATGGGCAGGTCGTTTGCGCCGTCTCCCACGGCAATGACCTGTTCCAGGCGAATATTTTCCCGCTCGGCAATCCCTTTGAGGAGCTCGGCCTTGCGCGCGCCGTCCACGATGGGTTCGACTACATTGCCGGTCACGCGACCGTCCTTAATTTCCAGTTCATTGGCGAACACATAGTCGATGCCCAGCTTTTCCCGCAGATGGTTTCCAAAGTAGTTAAACCCTCCGGAGAGAATGGCGGTCTTGAACCCCAGCCTGCGCAGGGCGGACGTCAGGCGTTCGGCGCCCTCGGTGAGCGGGAGGTTACGAGCGATTTCAGACAGCACGTCCTCGGACAGTCCCTTCAACAGGGATACCCGTTCGCGAAAGCTGGCCTGAAAATCAAGTTCGCCGCGCATGGCGCGTTCCGTGATGGCGGCGACCCTATCGCCTACGCCCGCGGCGCGAGCCAGTTCGTCGATGACTTCGGTTTCGATAAGCGTGGAATCCATGTCGAAGCAGACCAGGCGTCGATTGCGCCGAAAGACGTCGTCTTTTTGAAAGGCGATGTCCACGCCCAACTCCGCGCTGATGCGCAGGAATTCGGCCCGCATTTCGCCGGCGTCGCGGGGAGTACCCCGGACGGAAAATTCCACGCAGGCCCGGGATTCGGACGGGCCCTCCGCCAGGGGAACGCGTCCGGACAGGCGGGCGATTTTATCGATATTCAAATCGTTCTTGGCCACCACCGCGGTAACGCGACTGATGTGGGCCGCGCTGACGCGGCGAGCCAGCAGGGTCACGATGTGGCGGGCCTTGCCTTCGCCGCTCAACCAGCGA
Source organism: uncultured Leptospiraceae bacterium (assembly GCA_964530305.1). GTDB lineage: Bacteria > Spirochaetota > Leptospiria > Leptospirales > Leptonemataceae > CAZGYS01. Next base: position 1,280 of record CAZGYS010000685.1, on the reverse strand, counting down.
CCGTAACTTTCGCGCGAAATGGGCGTGAAGCGAACCTGCATGCCCAGCTCATGAGCGCGAAACAATACGTCCTTGAGAATGGGCGCGGATTCGTCCCGGTCCGAAAGCTGGAGCAGCATGCCCAGGTTCAGATTATCGTGAATCACGGCCTGGCCGATGTCCAGGATGGTCACGCCATGGCGCGAAAGAATCTCGGTCACGGAGGAGGTCACGCCGGCGCGGTCCGGTCCCGAAAGGTTCAATAGTACGATTTCCCTCATGAATAAACAGCCCTGTAAAAATTACTTAACCCGGGCCGAAGGGCGAGGCTCACGCGAGACGCGGTTCCCCGGTGAGGTAGTCGACGATCTCGGCGGAGGTCAGGGGGCGATGCAGGTAGTGTCCCTGGATTTCATCGCATTCCAGCGTACGCAGGAAGTCAATCTGGCCGGCCGTCTCCACGCCCTCGGCTACGACCTTCATATTCATCTTCCGCGCCAGGGTCAACACCGCGGCGACGATACTTTCGTCGTTTTTATCCCCCGGAATACCGTTCATGAACACCCGATCGATCTTGATGATGTCGATGGGAAAACGCTCCAGATATTCCACGGAGGAATAGTCCACGCCGAAGTCGTCCACCGCCAGGGCGATTCCGCTTCCATGCAGGTGCCGCAGGATTTCGCCGATGCGCTCCACATCCCGCATCAAAGTACTCTCGATAAATTCCAGCTCCAGGCGATCCGGCGCCACGCCCCGGGCCTGGAAGATGGTGGGAATATCCATGCCCAGTTCATCCAACTGACGATAGGAAACATTCACGGCCACACGCGGAAGATCGACTCCCGCCCCCTGGAATTCCGCCAGGTCCGCGGCCGTTTTCTCCAGCACCCACCGGCCGATGGCGCTACTCAAACCGCTGTCTTCCGCCGCGGCGATGAAGCCCCGGGGCGGCACCAGGACCCCGTTTTCGGGCCGCCAGCGAATCAATGCTTCCACGGCCGTGACCTTACCGTCGTTCAAGCGCGCCCGGGGCTGATAGTGCAATATGAATTCGTTATTCTCCAGCGCCCGCCCCAGGCGTTCTCCCATTTCCCGGCGACGTCCGGCTCCCACGAGACCGGCGGTGTTCTCATGGAACTTATAGTCGTCCCGTCCGCTTGCCTTCACTCGATACAGGGCGTCGTCCGCGTTTCGAAGCAAGGTGTCCGCGTCCCGGCCGTCCTCGGGGAACAGGGCGATGCCGATGCTGGCCGTGACCTGAATGGTTTCACTTTCAAAATGATACGGGCGACGGCTGG
>CAZGYS010000684.1:0-3638 GCA_964530305.1 uncultured Leptospiraceae bacterium | reverse complement strand
GGACTCCAGGTTTTCCAGGGCGTCGGGAACCCGCGGGCGATGCTCGGACTCCAGGGGGCTCTCCGCCTCCAGCAACCAGCCCGGCACCCGGGGCGCCTTGAATTCGCTCGCCGTGATTAATTCATAAGCACGACGCACGCCGGCCTCATAGCCTTCGCGTAGCTGTTGCAAGTTCACGCCCCGTCCCTGGCCGCGCGGAATGGAGAGGGCGGCGCGGTATTGCTCGAACCAGCGATCCAGATCGGCCGGGTCCAGCCCGGGACCATTGGCCGAATCCAGAAGCACCACGCCGCGCGGGCCGCCCCGGTCTTCATAGCGCTCGGCGATTTTCAGCGCCAGGAAACCGGCCAGCGACCAGCCCACGATGAGCACCGGTTTATCCATGAGCGCCTCAATGGCGGGAGCGTGCGTTTCCAGGACGGCATCCAGCGAATCGCCCCCGGCGCCGCGGTGGTAGGCGTTGAGTTCCGGGGGCTGGAGCAAGTGTACGGATGTGCCGCGAAAAGCCGGCAACAAATTCAGATAGACCGAACCGGGCAGACCGCCGGGATGCAGAATTAAAACCGAGGGAGAGCCTTCGCCTCCTTGCAGGCGATTCAAGGCTTCGTTTGATCTCAGGTTCGTTTTCAGTCCGCTTCGTTTTTGAAAAACCAGCCGGGCCAGATCGTCCAGGGAGAAACGGGCCGTCAGCTCGGCGGGATGAATTTCCAGGTTTAATTTACGTCGCAGGCGCCCCCGGAGTTCCACGCCCATGAGCGAATCGAAACCCAGCATGCTCAAGGGTAGCTCGGAGTGCTTCTCCCCCTGGAGTACGGGCAGAATCGTTTTGAGTTCCCGTTCCAGATACGCGCGAATATCTTCCCGCGTGCGAAAGTCGGAGGCGGGTACCTGGTAAGCGGACGAATGCGTCGGTCGGCCGGGCCCGGGCGGCGAAACCGGGCCGGCGCTCCCGGGGAATCCGGCCTTGTCGCCCCGGCGCAGCACGCGCCCCAGGCGGGAACGCCGATTGGGCAGACCCATGCGATGCTCGTCGCGCAGCGCCAGAATCAAGGACTGTCCGCCCATCGCGCCGTCCCGGGGAAACGCCTTAACGCGCGGAAAGCCGTTGGCCTCCAGCGCCTCCCGCCAGGCGTCCGCGGACAAGAGGGGAATGTCTTCGCGCCATTGATCCTCGAAGCGTTGCCAGCCCTCGATGAGGGCGGTTGACGCGTCGTAACGCGCGCCGTACTCCGTCATCTCATTGAGTATGAGCATTCCGCGATGCTGCAGAGCCGTCCGGGCGTTGGTCAGGGCCTGATCCAGATTCGCGACGGCGTGCACGACATTGGTTCCGATGATCAGGTCGAAACCGCCGGGACCGAATTCGGGATGTTGAGCGTCGAAGGGCTGCTCGATGTCCAGCAGGGCATAGCGCATGAAATCCAGGTCCTTGAATTCCTCCCGGGCGCGCTCCAGAAACAGGCCGGATAGATCGGTGAAGTAGTATTCGCACGGTATGTCGGTCAGTCCGTGCACCAGGGCGGCCGTCGTGGCGCCGGTTCCCGCGCCCACTTCCAGGATGCGCAGGGGACGCTCCGGGCGCGCCATGGGCAACAGGAGTTTTAATGCTTCCAGAATGAGGCGATTAAAGTAACGCGCGGGCGGCCAATGGCGATACAGGGAGTCCGCGGTAGCGTAGGAGCCGTCGGGGAAGAGGAACTCCAGCGCGCCGCGTCGTCCCGTGACGATCTTTTCCAGCGCGCGACCCGAGTCCTTCAAGTAGGCGAAGGCTTTTTCGTAAGCGGGGAATTCCAGATTGCCCTGCGACTCGAGCCGGTCCCGTTCCGCCGTGAGGATTGCCCGGGGCGATTCGGGGTTGATGGAGTGCGAAGGCCCAGTCGATTGCAATTGCTTCGACCAGCGTTCCCGGAGCCCTTGAAAACCGTCCTTTACCGGACGTTCGCCCAGGTCCCCCAGCGCGATGGCCGTTGAAACCAGGGCCAGCCGATCGCATAGAGCGTGGAAACGATCCAGTTTCGCAAGTTCGTCCTCGGGCAGGAGCTCTCGCGCCAGGGATTGCGCCCGTTCGTCGGTTTGCCGCAAAAGTTCGTCCGCCGTCATGGTGGCCGCGGTGATGGGCACCAGGCGCAGTTCGCGGCGATTGAATTGATAGGGTGGAAGGGAAACGCGTCGTCCCTGGTCGCGAAATTTTTTCATGACCGTATCGAAACCGGCGCAGTAGACCCGCCCCGCGGCTTCCAAAAGCGCCTCGTTTTCGCCCAGGTTCGCGCGCAGGCTGGAGCAATAGAAGTTCTCCGGGTTCGCGGCTTCCACCGTGCGCGCCAGTTGGGCTCCCGGTCCGATTTCCAGGAAGGCCGGATAGTAGACGCCCACATTGCTCACGGCTTCCAGGGCGCGCACCGGCTCGCGAAGATTGCGGGCCCAGTAGTCCGCGTCGAAATCCTTGCCTTCCATGGCCCGGCCGGTGACGGTCGAGAACATGGGAACTTCGTCGGCCCGGGTCGCGACCACGCCCAGGCGTTCCCGTAAATTGCGCGCGGGTTCCTCCATGTCCGGACCGTGCGCCGCGAAGTCGACGCCCGCGATGATGCTTGCCCGGATACTCCTGCTTTCGCACGCGCGCGCCAGGCCGGCGACGGCTTCGGGAGAACCCGAGAGCACGGTTTGCGCGGGCCCGTTCAACGCGGCGATGTGCAATTCATCCTTGAGCTCCGTCTCGGTCAGCAGCTCTTCGACCTGCTCGGGGGATAAAGTTACCGCCACCATGCCGCCCTTGCCGAAGCGGGGACTGATGGCCGCGCAACGGGCGGCCAGGATGCGCATGGCTTCGCGCCGGGAAAGAATGCCCGCCGCATAGGCCGCGGAAATTTCGCCCACGCTGTGGCCGATGACCGCTCCCGGGCTCAGGCCCAGGGAGCGCCACAGATCCGTCAGGGCGATTTGCAGAATCACGAGCGCGGAATGAGTGAGTTCCTGATCCGGCGCGCCTTGCCCGCGCGTCGCGCGCTTCCATTCCTCTCTTAACTGAAAGCCGGTGAAATCCCGCAGGAACCATTCGCATTCGATGAAGGTTTCCTTGAAGACCGGATACAGTTCCAGCAGTTCCAGGCCTTCTTCATTGCTCTTGCCGCCCGTTCCCGAATATAGAAAGACGATTCCGTCGGGTTTGCCGGCCGGCGTTTCGCCGGCGACCACCGGAGCCGGAGGCGTATCGCCCGTGTCCAGTGCCAGGGCGGCCGCCCGCAGGCCATGGGTCAGGCGCCGGGATGATTCATGATCATCGGACTCCAGGTTAAGCGGTAGCGCCAGGCGATGTTCATGAAAGGTGCGTCCGGCCAGAGTCGCCGTAATATCCCGGGTCCGCAGGTCGGGGGTTTGCTCCAGAAAGTCGGCCAGCGTACGGGCCTGGCGAGCCAGGTCGAAAGCCGTGGGGGCCGAGAGCACCGCCGGGGACCAGCTGTTTCCCCCGGCCTCGGAGCGCTTGCCGATTCGTCCGGACGAGGGCGCCGGGGGCGTCGGCGGCGCTTCCAGAACCATATGGGCGTTGGTACCGCCGAAACCGAACGAGCTCACGCCGATGACCCGGGGCGCTCGCCCGGCCGGGGATTCATTCACTACATCATTCACAACATGCAGAC
>CAZGYS010000683.1:0-3649 GCA_964530305.1 uncultured Leptospiraceae bacterium | reverse complement strand
AATCAAGACATCGGCGTCGGCCAGCATGCCGGACACGAAACCAATCGCCGCGGCCTTGCGGGTTTCCTCGGGGCGAGCCGCCGACTGAACCAGGACGGCACCCAGCAGACCTTGTGTGGCGATATCCATGAGACCTTGTAGTTCAGGCCGCGAGCCGGGTCAAGCCGGCGACCAAATCGCCTCCCAAAAACGTTCGTTAGTTGGAACCCGTGCCGGCGCAATCATCGGGCATGTCCATCACCAGTACGGCGATGTCGTCTTCCACACCGGCCGGTCCGCCGCTCCATTGAGTAACCGTTTTCACCAGGAGCCGCGCGAAATCCTCCGCCGAAAGATCCTGGTGTGCCCGGACGAAGTCATGCAGGCGCTCTTCCTCGAATTGCTTCTCTTCCTCATTACCCGCTTCCAGCACGCCGTCGGTGTACATGATGATGCGATCGCCCGGCGAGAGCTCTTCGCTGTGAACCTCGAAATTCGCGTTGGGCAGAAAACCCAGGATACGACCCAGGGGACGAATGGAAATAAGTTCGCGCCGGGACTTCTTCCAGAGCAGCAAAGCCGGATGCCCGGCATTACTACTGGAGAGCAACATTTGCTCGGGGTCCACGCAGACGTAGCAGGCCGTGACGAATTCATTGCCGATGTTGCCCATGAGCGCGCGGTTCATGCCTTCGAAGATCTCGTCGGGCTTGTCCAGCGCGCGGCGATGAAACCAGAAGGCGATTTTAACGATGGAAACAATGAGAGCGGCCGGCACACCGTGCCCGCTGACGTCGGCCACAAGCGCGCCCAGCTTTCCGTCCGCCGCAATCAGATCATAATAATCGCCGCCGACGTTTTCCATGGAACGATACCGCACGGCGATGTCCATGCCCGGCACGCGGGGTAGTTCCCGGGGCAGCAGGGACTGCTGAATTTCCCGGGCCAATTCCAGTCCGGCGTTCAAGCCGGCCAGCTCGGATTGAGAGCGGGCCGCGTCCTTGAGCTTGAGCATGGTGCGCACCCGGGCGTTCAGTTCCCGGGGGTCGAAGGGTTTGACCAGATAGTCATTGGCCCCGCTGTCCAGGCCGGTCACCAGATCCATCACGCGGTTCTTCGCCGTGAGCATGATGACCGGTAGTTCGCTTTCGGATTTCTCTTCGCGCAGAATACGACACACTTCGTAACCGGACAGGCCCGGCATCATCACGTCCAGCAGGAGCAGATCAAAGCCCCGCTCGTCGTCCAGCAACTCCAGGGCCTCGCGGCCGTCGAGTGCCTGCGTTACTTCATGACCCAGCAATGTCAGATGATTGCGCAGGACCTTCAAGTTGATGGGATCGTCGTCCACGATGAGCGTGCGAATGGAGCCGGGGCGACTGGACGAAAGCATGAGGTCCGGCGCGGGCCCATGGGCGGCCGCGGGCAAGGCTTCGCGCTTCGCGGCCAGATCGGCGAGACGCGTGTCCCGGCGATGGTCATCGCCGGCGGGATCCCCGGAGGCGCGCACGGTTTCCTCGTCGGCCAGGGGCAGGGTGAAAATGAAGCGGGCTCCTTCGCCCGGGACGGAATCTACGCGAATGGTTCCTCCGTGAAGCTCCACCAGCTTGCGGGTGATGGACAGTCCCAGACCCGTGCCGCTGTATTCCCGGGAAACCGACCCATCGCCCTGGGTAAACGAATCAAAGATCATTTCCTGTTTTTCGGGCGGGATGCCGATGCCCGTGTCGGCCACGGTAACCTCCAGCAGGCCGCTATCGCCTTCGTCCGGCAAACTACGCGTGCTGACGATGACCACGCCCTTGCGCGTGAACTTGACGGCATTGCCGATTAGATTATGCAGGATCTGCTCCAGGCGATTCTCATCGGCGAAGACCAGCGGAGCCTGGACGCCGTCATAAACCAGTTCCAATTCGCGACCTTCAATCATGTGTCGGGAAAGCGCGAGGACCACGTTGATGATGGGGGACGGGTCCACCGGGCGACGATGGAGAGTAATGTCCCCGTGTCGTAATTTGGAAAAGTCCAGGATGTCATTGACCAGGCTGGCCAGGCGTCGCCCCCCGGAGGCGACCAGACGCAAATCGCCCCGGGTTTGTTCCGTCAGCGGGCCCGCGGCGCCGTCCAGCAGCGATTCGGTAATGCCTATGATGCCGTTGAGGGGCGTGCGCAGTTCATGGGAGGTATTGGCCAGGAAATCATCCTTCAGGCCGTCCAGGCGCTTGAGTTCCCGGTTGGTTCGCGCCAGGCCCTCGTTGGATTTTCTTTCCGTTTCCAGCGCGTCCTTGCGGGCCTGGTCTTTTTCTTCCCGCATCTGCTTCATGCGATCCGCCAGCGCAAGTGAAAGCAGAACCGCGCTCAAGACGGCCGAGAACAAAAAGGAGTTCTCCGTGAAAAAGTTGGAGGGCAGAAAGGACAGCCCTTTCAACATCAAGGCGATGGATCCCAGAAAGCTGGCCGCGAAAGTAATCAAGAAATAGCGGGCCGCGCGAAAACCCCGCATCATGGAAGTGATGCTTAACGCCGCCATGGAAACCGTGCAGACCAGGGCGAAAGACGCCAGCGACAAAATGGCGACGTACATGGGTAGAAAGGGTGCCAGGACCTGGTGGGTGAACAGCAAGCCCAGTACCGTGAAAATGAAACGGTCCCAATTTCCGGAGAGCTCTCGCGTGTTCAGAAAGAAACGCGAAAACAGAAGCATGCCCATGAGCGAGATTCCGATGATGTGCGCGTGGAAGTAATTGTTCCAGAACGTATCGGCGGAGGGGAACAGCAGCGGACCGAAGCCCTTGTAGGCCAGTTGAAAGAATCCAAGGGCCACCAGGAAGAAGCTGTTGGCCAGGTAACTGGGGTCACGCAGGGCCGGGTACAGGAGCAGATTGTACAGAGCTATGATAAAAATGGCGCCCAGGAGCATGGCCAGCCACGACGTTTCGACCAGGTCATGGATGGCGAATTCCCGCCGGTCCCATAGTCGCAAGGCCATGGGTTCCTGCAACCCGTCGATGGACGACAAGCGCAGGTAGAGCATGCGCGAGCTCTTCGCGGGCATCGTCAGTGGAAAGACGAAATGACGATTCAGAACCGGGCGCGTTTCCACCGGGCGTTGATCGCCCGTGCGAACGACCTGGTAATCGCCGTCCGGTCGCGGAATGTATGCGTCCACGAAATCGTGGAGGGGATAGGCCAGTTCCAGGTAGAGTTCCCGAGCCGCGGCGAGGGGGTTGTCGACCTGGATACGAATCCAGTATACCGCCGGATCGTATACGAAGTTGGGAACTTCATGGGGGGCGGGAAACCAGCCCGTCTCCAGAGTGCGTATTTCTCGGAAGGTGAGCTTTCCGGCCCGGTCCCGGTACAGCCGCATATGGGAACCCAGCTTGTATTGCCGTTGCTCAGCCTGTAATACGACGGGCGTGGACTGGACGATCGTCTGCGCGAAGAGCGCCGACCCGCCGCTCGGGACGTATATCGTTGCGGCGGTGAGCAGCACCTTGAGCCACGCGAATCGTGAGGCCGGAACAAACATAGACGGGCTTCCAGTTTGTTCGGTCCTCGGGGCCGGTCAAGGGGTAAAATCCATCTTGACCGCGGGCCACCCGCGGCGACCTTTGAACGGGGCATGGAGATCAATAAGGAAATCCGAGATGATGTGGTCGTACTTTCT
>CAZGYS010000682.1:0-3658 GCA_964530305.1 uncultured Leptospiraceae bacterium | reverse complement strand
CGTCGGCTTTGTTCGGTGTTTGTTCCGATACGGAAAAAGCGGCGGCTTTTCCATTCGATTTCTCGACGCCCCTGTGAACGCGTCGGCCTGCCTATTTTTTGGGGCGCGGACCGCGAATATAGAGTTCCTTTTTTATGCGCGCGACGACTTCGCCCGATTCACCCTTGACCTCGCATTCGTAAAAGCGCGTGGTCTTGCGCTCGCGAGCAACTATCTCCCGCACGGTCTCGATTTCCTCGGCCGGGATATGAAAGACGGCCTTAACCTCTCCCGTGCCCGGTTTAACGAATTCGATATTCGCGCTTTTGTCCCAGACGATGTATTCCGGTCCTAGATTGCGCATGAGTATGAACATGTAGAAGGGATCACACATGGAATACAGGGAGCCGCCGAAGTGCGTGCCCACGTAATTCGTATTCGTCGTGGTCAAGGGCATAATCACTTCCATGGTGTGTTCATCGACGATGCTGGGAATGATGGACGCTCCGCGATACGGTCCGAAGAAGCGAAAGGCTTCCTCCATGCCGTAAGTGTCGCGGAGAAAAGCCCAGAGGGGATTTACGCCGAAGGCGCCGCGTTGTTTTTTCTCACTCATGGGGCATGTTCGTGGGAACGCCGTCGCCCGGGCAAGAGAATTAGAAAATTATTGATCCCGCCGGCCTTTTCGGATAGGGTGAGCCATGGCTAAAAAGAAAACTTCCACCCGCAAAGCAACCGCGAAGAAAGCGCCCGCGGCCAGGAAGAAGTCCGCGGCCCGTAAATCGCCCGCCGCGAAAAAGAAGCCCGCGGCCGGGGCGAAAGATAAATATGCCGGCAATAAAACCAGGCCCGTAAAAAAGACGGCGACGACTCTGTTGGAATCGGTTCAGGATGAAAAGAAGCGCGCCGACTGCAAGACGCTCTTGAAGATCATGAAGAAGGTCACCGGCAAACCGGCCGTGGTGTGGGGCGGCTCCATCATCGGCTTTGGGACTTATCACTACAAGTACGCCAGCGGCCGCGAAGGCGATTTCTTCATCGCCGGGTTTTCGCCGCGCGTGCAAAACATCGTCGTCTACGTCATGTCCGGCTTCAAGGGTGAGGCCGAGCTCATGGGGCGGTTGGGCAAGCACAAGACCGGCAAGGCCTGCTTGTACTTAAAGCGCCTGGAAGACGTAGACCTGAAGGTTCTGGAGGAGTTGATTGCGAGGTCCGTCGCGCATATGCGTAAAAAATATGACGTGAAGTAACCAAGCTTACCGAAGCAAGAAAAAAGCCCCGCCCGGAAATCCGGACGGGGCCGTAAGCGCGGAATTCAATCAATACGAATTCGGTTGTTCAAGTAGTTGCCAGGGCCGGTTTTTCCGCGGGTTTGCCGGCCTCCTTCAACAACTTGATGAAGCTGATGCCGCCGGGCACCTGGGCCAGCGTCGACATGCCGCCCATGAGCGCGCCGGCAATGCCGGGCGAAGACGCGTCGGCGCCGGTCAAATACAGACCTTCCACGGGCGTGCGTGAACTACACCAGGGTGCAAGATCCGAGCGGAAGCGTTCCCGCACGCAAGCCATGCCGTAGACCGAGCCTTTCGGATGAGCGGTAAAAGACGTTACCGTGAGCGGCGTAGACAGCTCATGAAACTCGATAATGGCCTTGAAACCCGGGTAACGCTCTTCGACGAAGTTGATCAGTTTATCGGAAATGCTTTTCTTCAGTTCCTCGTATTCGTCCCCGCGGCGCTTCCACGAAGAGTCGGCCCACTTCGCGAAGGGTTCATACTGGGTAAAGGCGATGATTTCCGCCGTATGATTTTGCGCGTGGGGATTCTTCAAGGACGGGAAGGAAAGATAGGCGCCCATGACGGGGCTTTCGCCGTCAATCCACTTGCCGCCGGCTTCGAAGTTGGCGTCGTGATCATAGCTCGCGTACATCCAGTGATTTTCGCCCGCGAAGCCCAGGTCCTTCGGGTCTCCGTTCAGACCGACGTACAATGTGACGGCGGTAGTGGCCTTGTGCTCCTTGTAAAAGTCCCGGAGCTGATCGCGAAAGGGGATTTCCACGCTCTGGGGAATCAGGTTCAAGTAGGTCGTGTAGGCGCCCGTGTTGGAGACGATGACCGGCGCGCGAAACTCAAACGTATCGGGTTCTCCTTTGCGGGCGGTAAGTTTCCTGGCGCGAACGCCAACGGCCTTGCCGTCTTCGATGATGATCTCCCGGGCCTCGTGGGAAAGTTTGATTTCCCCGCCGAACTCCTCCACGATGGGCTGGACGCTCTCGGCGATGGAGCGCGAACCGCCCACGGGATAGAAGCCGCCCTTGAAGTAGTGCTTGGCCACGGTGGACTGAATGACGAAGGACGATTTGGCCGGAGGAATGCCGTAATCGCCCCACTGGGAAATAATCAGGGCCTTGAGTTTGGGATCCTTGAAGTTTCGATCCAGGTATTCGCCCACGGTGATGTCGGCGGAATCGGCGCCGGCAAGATCCAGTTTTCGCGTAACCTTGTCCACGAAGGGATGGGGCGATTTCATATTGTGGCGACCGAACCAGCCGTCCACTTTCTTGATGTCCTCGAAGTAATTGACGATGGCCTGTTCCTCGTCCGGAAACATTTCAATGAGCGAAGCGCGATAACGTTCCTCATTGGAGGGAACCGAGAAAGTAAAGTCCGGATAGACGAATTTCTCGAAAACGTCCGGCATGGGATTCCATTTAACCCCTTCGCGGGTAATGATGTCGCTCAGGCGACGCATCATGCCGTCGTCCTGCATGTCCCCCACGTAGTGAATGCCCACGTCCCAGGAGTATTTTTTGCCCTTGTGGCGTCGGTCGAATTCGTGGGTAAATCCGCCCAGCACGTAATGTCTTTCCAGAATCAGGACGCGCTTGTTTCGAAACTGGGCCAGGATGGAGGCCGCGGCCAGACTTCCCATGCCCGAACCGATGAAGATAAAATCGTATTCATTTTCCGCTGTTGCCATGTATTTTTCCCCGCATGGCCCCTCGGAGAGGGCCGTTTTTCATTTTGTTACCATTGGTAACCGGCGAAACAGAAAATCAAGCCTTTTTGTTACCAGTGGTAACTTTTTGCTGGCGGTCCCGGCCGGGGGCCTTGAAATAAGGACATGGGCCGAACGCGAACCCTCAGCACTCCGGCAAGCAAGCGAACCTCCAGCACTGAAACCGCCGGATCGCCCACCAGGGACTCGCTCCGGGAGGGTCTGATCCGCGCCGGTCTGGAATTATTGCGGGGCCAGTCTCTGGAGACGCTGACTTTGAGAAAAGTGGCCGCCGCGGCCGGCGTCAGTCATGCGGCCACCTACAGGCACTTCGACGATAAGAACGCGCTATTGGCGGCCATCGCCGAGGAAGGCTATCGGCGTTTTCATGAATACCAGCAACGGGTGCTCGACGACGCGGGTGATGAATTCGAGCCGCGCTTTCGTAATCTGGGTTGGACCTATGTGCGCTTCGCGCTGGAAAATCCCGGTTACGCCCGCATCATGTTCGGCGCCGGCGGCCTGGATACGGGCGCATACCCGGCGTTGGTGGCGGCGTCCGCTAAATCGTTTCGTCAATTACAGCAGGTCATTCGCCTGGGCCAGAAGCGCGGCTACATCACGCCTGGTCGTACGCGAGACAAAACCCTGGCGGCCTGGTCCGTGGTGCACGGCGTGGCCA
>CAZGYS010000681.1:0-3660 GCA_964530305.1 uncultured Leptospiraceae bacterium | reverse complement strand
ATTTACCGCTACACCCGCGCGAACCGAATTCGCTACCTGGCATTCCTGATCAACGGCGAACTCGTCGCCGCGCCCCTGAATCGCCGTCCCATTTCTTTCGCCATGAGCATGCAACGCTTTCGCGGCAAGACGCTGGCCTCCCTGCGTGATGCGCTGGTTGAAACTTCCGCGCCGAAACCGAAGCGGCTCTTGCAAGGTCAAATCGCCTGGCTGAAGCAAAAGGCGCAATCCCGCCCCCGGGACAATTACCTGAAACGCGCCCTGGTGGATCGTTTTATTTACGGCAGGCGCTGCGACGCGGCCCGCGTGCGATTGCTGCCCCTGTTGTACAACGCGTCCGGCGCCCTGGACCACTCGGAAAGCCTGGTGATCGGGCTGGGCTCCTGCTACTATATACGGAACGGCATGCCGCGCGCTCGACGCTGGTACAAGGAGGCGCTGCAAGCCCTGGCTCATCGAATTGCCCGGGATCCGCCCCTGGAACTCATTCTGCGCACGGGCCTGGCTCGCCTGCTGGCCGTATCAGGCGATTCCGCAAGCGCCGTCGGCGAATACGAACGCATCATTCGCCTGGCCGAGAAATCCGGACGTACGCAAGGGGCTTTCGTCAATGAACTTCGGAAGGAAATCAAACGACTAAAATCAAGCCCCTGAAGGTCGAATAATCCACTATGTTCATGAAAAAAATACCAGCGGCTAAGGCTTTCATAATAATGCCCGATACGAAAAACACGCATCCGGAGATCCACCACTGACATGAAGCTATTTCTTGCTCTTTTATCGCTGCCGTTCTTGTCCGCCCTACTGTTTCAGGAGTCCGCTGCGTTATGGGCCTCGGATTTGACCGCCGGCGAAACCCATCGCATTGAACAACTCCGGTCCGCGGGTAAGTACGCGGAAGCCATTCGACTGCTGGAGGCCCGGACGACGCGCGGGGCCACGCCGGCGACCCGCATGCTGCTGGGCCAGGTCTACATGGACGCCGATCGCTTCCGGGACGCCGTCGGCGTTTATGAACCGGTTTGTTCTCGTATTTCGGATCGAGAGCCGGCGGCCCAATGCTGGAATCAATTCGGCGTGGCGAACATGGGCCTCAAGCGTTACCGGGAGGCGGAGCGCTGCTTTCGCATGTCCTTGAGTAAACGCAAATCCGGAAAGGCCACCAGTCGCGTTTACTCCAATCTCGCGCTGGCCCTGTTTCATCGCCGCAAGAATCGAGAGGCGAAATACGCCCATCAAAAGGCCGTCCAGCGCGACGGCGATAATTTAATCGCCTTGATGAACTACGGCGTCTTTCTCGGGCACTTCAATCGCTATCGCGACGCCATGAAAATCTTCCAGGACGTGCTGGCGAAACAACCCGACTATTACTTCGCGCACCTGCATCTGGGTTACGTGTACTATCGCCTCCGAAGCTATCACAAGGCCCTGCGCCAGTACAATCAAGGCTTGCGACTCAAGGACGACGATTTCGAACTGTATTTTTATCGCGCCCATGCCTACTATAAACTGGGAGCGTCCGCCGCGGCCTTGCGGGATCTGGACAAGGCCGACAAACTCAAGCCCGGCAACACCCGCACCCGCGTTCCCCGAGCCTTCTTTACGGGACGCTCGCGCTATCGCCGTCCCAGTCCATATCGTCGCGGGCGAAGATACAATAGCCCGGGCCGATATACGCCCCGGGGACGTTATCGCCGGGGCGACGCGAATCGGAATTTTTGATCGGAGACCATGATGAAAGCTTCTCTCCCCATGGCGCGAATCGCTTGCGCACTCCCGCTGTCGGTTTTGCTCTTGATAACCGCCGCTCCCCGAGCCCAGGAGGGGCCGGGACGAAAAATATTGCGCTACGGCATTCTGGACTACGGCAAAAGCCGCAGCAAGGGCGGTGCCGCTATCGCTTTGCGAAACAGCCCCGTTTACTTTGCGCCTCGGGCCGGAGCGCGGGACGTACTGTTCATACGGGCGAAGCGCGTTTATAACCATGTGCACTATTTGACCGTGATCAATTCGGCCAAAACGCCGGCACGCATTCGCGTTCGCGCACGTTCTTCGTCGGGCGTGCTCATGGGCGTAAACGGCAAGGGCGGCCAGGACCTGGCCGAGATTCCGCCCTTGAGCCACGCGAGCCTGCCCATGAAGATTTTCGCGCAGGACGCGAAACCCGGCCTGCACGACTTTGCCCTGGATTTAATGGACGCTTCCGGAAAAGTCCTGGATATGCGTCTCGGGCAACTGTTCATCCCCCGACCGGAGGTAAAGCTGGTCCTTCGTCCCCTGCCCACGTCAAAAACCGGAGGCGACGGCGACGGCCTTCGCAAGACCTTCGAGCTGAAGAACCTGGGCGACGAACTAACGGATGTTTCCCTGGAATTGGAAGACCTGCCGGGTTACGCCATGAACCCTCGCGTGGATCATTATCTATTAGGCAAGGGCAAGAGCGTTCAGTTGGAGGTTTTTCCCACCGCGGAAACCGGTTCGCGCACCGGCCAGGTTGTCGTGAGAGCGGCGGGGCAAACCCTGCGCTTTCCCATCTCCATGCGTTTACCGGCCGGCCGCATGCTCCAGATGATCAGTCTGGACCCCATCGTGCGTTTGCGCAGGCAGGACTACTACTGCACCAATCGCCCCGTGATTCATCTAAACTTCAACGTGCCCTATCTACAGCAGGTGCCCGTTCCCAATCCGGCTTTCGCGCCTCTGTTGTCCGAACTCAAGAGCAAGGGGCGCTCCTATGATACCAACGGCGACGGTAAGAAAGATCACTGGCAGCTCGTCCGCCGCGGGCGAATCACGGCCAAGGGCGACGACTACGACGGCGACGGCACCATCGATTTTTATCGCATGAGCGACGCGCCGGGACGTACTTTGAACCGAGGTTACTTCAAAAAGAACGGCCGCTGGTTTGAAACCAATCTCGTGGACGCTTTCATGGTTTCATCCTTCGTGCCCATGAGCGACGCCGTCAGCGTGCGGCCCCATGACGTGGATGTCTTGCTCAACGATAAGCTGGTTTCCCGTCGCAAGAAAATCGTTCCGGCCGGTTCGCGCCTGACGCGATTGCGCGTGGACATGTTTTCTCCCAATCGCCGGGGCTTTTCCAGCAATAAGGTAACCGTTTCCACCAGCCACCTTCCCGGCTCCATGTATCAGGTTACGGCCCAGAACACGCTGGTGCTTCATTTTTCCACCATTCAGATTCCCATGCTGGTAAAAAAGCCGGTTAAACTGGACACCACGGCCATCGATAAGGCCATTCGCGATCTGGAAGCAAAGGTAGCCGCGGCGACCAATGATACGGAGAAGCTTCTATATAACAATCAGCTAAAGAAGAATCGCGTGTATCGCGATAAACTGCTGAAACAGGCCGCCCGTAAGGTGCGCAAGGCCGTGGAACTGCGGGGCGTACAGCATGAAGGTCTGGATCTGGGCGTCTATGGAAGCGAGCTACGCATCGCGCGCGGTCGCATGCGAGGCTTCGTTCGCAACCAGGCTTACCTGGGAGCCGCCTATCGCCTGAATTTGTATCGCGTCACTCCGGGAGGACGCAAAAAGCGAATCGCCACGCAAAGCTTTCCCGCGCTGCCGCCCTTCGGTCGTCGTGCTTTCGCCTTGAAAATTCCCGGTCATTCTCCGCGGCGGCGGCATTTGTATCGCCTG
>CAZGYS010000680.1:0-3682 GCA_964530305.1 uncultured Leptospiraceae bacterium | reverse complement strand
GTATTCGCGTACCGATTCGACGCTGCCGTCCAGCCCGCCGGCCAGGGTGCTCAACTGGCTGATGATGCCGCGCAGACTGTCTCGAATGGAAAGCAGGGAGCGATTGAGTTCGTCGATTTCATCGCCGCCGCGCGCCGGGATATCTCCGGTCAAATCATATGCCGCGATATCGCGCGCGAAGGCTACGCCCCGGTTCAAGCGCACGGCGATCAGGTTGCGCGCGAGAAAGTAAGACAGGATTACGGCGATGATGTTCAGGGCCAGAATACTCAGCAAAAGAAATTTTAGATTGCGTTGTTTCGCGTGGCTTACGGACACCATTTTCTTGACCACGGCGTTGTTGAGGCGAAGCAGCTTCGAGGCGTTGTTTTCCAGAAAGCGCATGGCCGCGGTAGTGCCGGCCGAGCCTTCTCGAGTCCCGACGATGAGCGCGTTGCGATGGAAGGGAATCCAAAGCGCCCGGGCTTTTTTCAGCTCGGGAAATGCTTCCCGGGGAGCGGGAGGCAATACGCGGCCCTCGGCGATGCCGGGAATCACGCCGCCCTTCATGAGCGCTTTGAGGCTGTCGTCATGGAGTTTCGTCAGCCGTTGAACAAAGATGCCGGCCTGGGCGCTGCCCCGGCGGCTGAAGAAGGCATACAGGGTAATGCGCTGGGAGAGCATGCGTTGCCTGCCGGCGGCGTCGATCAAGGCCGTGTCGGCTTCAAGCTCGGAGAAGTAGACGCGGACGGTGCCGTAGTTGATCCCCGCCATGATTAAGAAAATCGAGAGCAGGAGTAGAATTTTCGCGGTGATGGAGAGCCGGTTCAACATACGGGATCATAATTCGGATCGCCGTCGGATGTTTAAAGCGAGAATTCAGTTCATAGGCGCTCAGCGATGAAAACTTGCTCGGAGCGGTTCGTGATCTCGAGCTGAAGTTAAGGGTGAGATGTGTAAGTTAAGGCCGGGGTGCCTGGAATTCGAGCGAAGCGACGGCCGCGAAGGCATTGAGGAGGTTTCGGAGCAGGCCATGGGCCCGCTCCGGTTGGGTCAGGTGAGTGGAATCAGCCGCGCCCGATGTATTCCAGGCGACCCTGGAAGATACTCTCGGTGGAAATCTGAAATTTAGGGGCCGACATATCTCCGTGGACGGTGCCGTTGTCGGTGATTTCGATCCAGGAGTCCGCCGTTACATTGCCGCGCACATGACCCATGATGACGATCGTATCACCATAGAGGTCCGCTTCGATGTTGGTGTCCCGGTCGATGACCAGGGAATTCTTTCCGGCGTCGATTTTGGCGAGGGCGGTATCACCGCTGATGATCAAATCTTCATCACAGGTCAAACCGTCCGCATCGATTTTGATGGTGCGTCCGACTCTGGTTTGTCTGGAGATAGCGCTCTTGCTCATAGATATTGTCCCGTTCGTGATAAATTGCGATTCTTTGATTGCTGTTGGTCAGGTGGGCCTGATTCCCTCAAGCTATGGGCGCCCGGAACGATCGCAACTCTTTTTTTAGGCGCGGGAAATCGCCCGGGAACCGGGCATGATCGGACATAATCGCCTGAAGGCGCGCATGAATATGCCGACTCAAGCCGCTCCGGCGACCTTGCGCGCGCGCCCGCCGGTCGCCGGTGCCGCCGTGACGTTCTGTAAGCTTCCGAATTCGAGGGGCCCGAACGTGAACGTGGGCTTCAAGCCGGGAAAACCCCAGTAGGCGGTCAGTTCGGAAGAGGGCACGAAATTGTAGAAGTCGGGGTTTCGCGTGGACGGTCCGGCCATGTCGCGCTCCTGGATCATGGAGATGTACTGATCCAGCCCGCCCTCCAGGGTGTTGCCGTTGAGGATGATCTCCATGCCCGAGGCTTTCGCGTATTTGCGCACGCCGCCGATGCGCGAATGCAGGGGCGCGTAACTGTCCGCGCTGACGCCGTTTTCCGAAGTTACCATGACGCCTTCGGGAGTATGGGCCACCAGGGAATGGTTGCCCTCGGTGTGACCGGGAGTGGAGATTAATGCCACGCCTCGGCCCAGATGCAAATCGCCGTCCAGCAGGACCACTTTCGCGGGATTGATCCCGGCGATGCCGTTGGGACAATACCAGTCCAACTGGGGCGGCGCGAGATCCATGGTCGATTCCCACTCCTGACGCATGACCAGCAGTTTCGCGTTGGGAAATTCGCCGGCTTCGCCCGTGGAACTTGATCCCAGCCAGCGGCGAACGTCCTGAGTATGAAGGTGATCGTAGGAAATGTAATCGATGTCCTCCCGGGCAAGACCTATGTCGGCGAGGCACTGGTCCACCGTGGTGTACTGGGGCGCGAGAAATTTCTCGGTGATGCCGGCGAAGGGCCCGGCCATTTGCCCCAGGCGCTTGAAGAATGGCGTCTCGGCGTTGCGTCGGTAGTCCGAGGGCGAAAAGAGCAGGGTCTTTACGCGACCGGACAGATTCTTATACTGCACGATGAACAGACGATTCATGATGTGCATGAAGGGATTGATGCCGCTGTAGCCGTTCAAAAATCCGAACTTCGTGGGATAGGGTACCCGCAGTAAATCGAAGGAGCGATAGTACAGAACCTGGTCGCCCGCCAGCAGTTTTTCGCGGAACGCCTTCGCGCGCTTGCTGACTTCGCGTACGCGATCGGCCGGATGAGGACTGGAACGCGCGCCCTTGAAGTCGGTGAGGTACTTCATGCCCGCGTCGAGTTTCGCGTATTTCGGTTTAGAAGATCGGGTGGTTGCCATGACGCTATAAAAGTGAACAAAGCGTCAATTTTCAAGTAGAAAAAAATCGCACCGGTGAACTCGCCCCGGGAAATCCAGGGGCGTTCACGACCGCCGGTTCTCAAACGATTATTTCAATGGTGCTGCCGCGACCTTCGTCGCTTTCGATCTTCATCTGACCGCCGTGCATCTCAACGATTCGATCGGCCAGAAACAGACCCAGGCCGATGCCGCCCACCTGGTAGGTGGGGGAATTATCGACGCGATAAAACTTTTCCCGGATGCGCGCCAGTTCGGCCGGGGGAATGCCGATCCCGGAGTCTTGAATTTTTATGAGTATGCCTTCTTCATGGTCCTCGGTGGAAACGGTTACCGTGCCGTCCGGGCGATTATAGACGATTGCGTTTTTGATGAGATTCTGCAGCGCTCGCGCGAAGAGGTTTTCGTCCACGTTGAAACGGAGCCGGGGGTTGATGTTCCAGACCACTTCTACATTGTGATCGTGAACCAGGCTTTGCAGGTTTTGTCGACACAGCTCCAGAACGTCGGCCACTACGTGTTGTTGCCTTCGCAGTTCCGGCACCGTCTCCACCTCGGTTACCATGATCAAATCGCTGATGTAGCCCATGAGGATTTCGCACTGGCGATGAATTTCCAGGCTGTAGCTGTGGACTTCCTCCTCGGTCTGACGATCCCCCTGTAATAATTCCGCGTAACCGTAGATGGCGCTCAAGGGCGATTTCAGTTCATGGGACAGATTCGACATGAACTGATCCTTTACGTTCATGAGGCGATTCAGTTCCGTATTCAGGCGCGCCAGTTCCGCGTGGGAGACGGCCAGGTTCAAATGGGACTTCACGCGCCACAGCATTTCCTCGGCCGAGATGGGCTTGCTGATGTAGTCGTTCGCGCCCAGGTCGAAACCTTCCGATAATTCCGCCTTCTGATTCGTGGTGGTCAATAGCATGACC
>CAZGYS010000679.1:0-3695 GCA_964530305.1 uncultured Leptospiraceae bacterium | reverse complement strand
CCCCATTGGACAGCACCTGGTCCAGGTCCTTCTTTCCATAGAGCGGCTTGTAAGGGATGCCCTCCGGCGTCACGTGGACCAGCTCGTCCTCGCCCTTGCCTTTCAGGTCTTTTTTTAGTTTTTCAGCCCATTCTTCTCTACTCGGCATCTTCCAGCTCCATTCCCCGTCGGTGTTCCGACATCATTCAGGATTTTCAGCATTTCTTGTAGGAGTTCCTACACCTGTTGATGACAGAAATACCGGATTTTGCCTGGGGGCAAGCGGGAAATCTTTCCACGGAAGCTCTTGAAGACACGGAAAGCACGGAGAGGCGCGGGTACGATTGGTAGTTGGAGGAGTTCCTACGGTAAGGAGCCCCCGGACACCATCATGAGGATGGAAGTCATGTCCCGTCCCCGGGAACGGGTGTAAACGAGGAGTTTTTGGGCGCCTCGTGCCCGCCGCCGGCGAGCACGACCGGGCTGCTTCAGGCTCCGGCTTTCGCCTGCGGTCCTTCGCTTTGCTCGGACGCGCGCCGACCTGGACGGGAGGCGCGTAGACCGACAAGGATGTCCGAGAGCGACGGCGACCTTTCGCATCCCTGGCGCGAGGGACCACCCACAATTCGTTTCCGGAAAAATCTATTTGAAGATACCCAGGCTTCGAATCATCCGATAGCTATCGAGCACTTTAACCGAATTCCTGTATTCACGTTTCTTATACCAGTCGATGAGTTTTCGGCGACCACGATACTTTATTAATTGACCTTTGCCACCGCGCCTATTCTTACCAATACTCTTTCCTACATTAAAGTATAGATACGTCCAATAAACGAGCTCATCTCGCGACGGCACACCGTAACCATACTTTTTGGCATCCCCCAAGAAAAATAAGCGCCTTCTCTTCATCATCGCGGCAAGGGCTTGTAGAGCACGGAACCAATTCGGAAACTCCGCGGACTTCACTGTTCTGCCTTTTTCATTGATTTTGTCCTCCGCAACAGTTCGATCAAATGGAAAATCCGAGGGCAAAAGTTCTCGAAGTGGGTGGTCTTTTGCATCCAGTGCGGTCTGAAAATCATCAATACCGAAAGCTTCAAACCCACTAACCGCCGTCGAAGAATTAACTTTGGCCAAACCCGTCTGGTCCGGAAATTTATGCTTTCGCAGGCCCAGGTGCGCGCGTATTAACGCGGTCATACCTTCTTTGTTCGCATATGTCCACAATTGATCCGCCGGAATTTCGGAGTCAGAGGCTCTGATCACCAGGTTGAACAACTTCTCATTAAAGTGTCTCATCCAAAACTGAGCTTGCTGAAACTTATTTGCTCGCTTCACTTTCGTCAGACGGCTCATCGCGGACTCAAAGAGCCTGCGCTCGCGTCCACGAAATGCTTTGGTAGATCGTTTGCTTCGATTGCTCACAAGCCATTTCCAATCCTTCCGTAGCCTGGTAAGGTTCGCGGCGTCACCTCCCTGTAGGCGATTTATTTCCTCAACCCGCTTGAGACCGGCTTGACGATTAAAAGCAACGGACTTGTTTCTCTTAATTTCCCTCAAAGCTGCTCGCAACACGTCGCGATGCTCCTTAAGAGCGTCATGACTGTTTAGCAGTGCTTGAGTTCTAGCATGAGCAGCGGCACCGCTCGGCTTCCTCTGAATCACGTCCTTCGGCGCGCACTGTAAACGCGAAGCCTGAACGGCGCCGCCCTGTTGAACTACGTGCGTATTCTCATGGGCCAGCAGATGCATGCCTTCCGACGTGTGCGGTTTGTACTGTCCACGATTAAAGTAAATATCCTTACCGTGTGTAAAAGCCTTCGCCCCGACGGATTCAGCGAGTTCCGCCGCTTGAGGCGTATCGTGTATGCGAACATCACTCAAATCCACTCCCATCCGCGGCTGTAAAAAATCAAGCTCGCGCTTCGCCATGGAACGCCCGCCGCCCTTCGTGGAGTCTAACCCCTGTTTGACAAAGTTACTCGCCGTGAAGCCGCCGTGGTCAATCTTACGCTGTATGAACTTCGCCTGAACTCCTTCTTCTTTCTTTTCTCGCGCGCCGCACTGATCGCATTTTCGCTGGACGGCGAACATAGGCTTCTTGTCGATGCGATCGGCTTCTTCCTGTTGCGTAACGCGGGAGATGCGCTGAATCCGGCCGGCACCGTCCATGAACTTGCCCTGAAGGATCTGGTCCTCAGGGTTCTCGATTTCATCCTCGACGCCTTTCGCGTTGCCGAACATCCCGACACGCTGAATAGAAGCCGTCAGGCCGCGAAAGCCATCCTCTTTTCGGCGTAATCCCAGCGCGCCGCCTTCCCCGACGGCGTTCGCGGTCGCCGGAGGCATGCCCATGCTCATGACGCGGTCGGCCACCTGGTCCGCCTCCCGTTCGAAGCGATCGTTCGCGGGGCCGACTTTCAATTCCGCCTGGATAAAACTCGGCCTTGCGCCGGGCTTACGCCGCGAGGTCAAGGTAGGAAGTTTGCGCCTTCGAAGGGTTGCCGCTCGTCGTGCCATTTTACGCTCCTGGATTCTCGGATAAATGCGTTACCGAGATTATGTCCGCGAATCCGGCGCGGTCAATCGCGAATACCGGACAACAGCGCGAACCGCGCGTTTATTTTCTGAAAATCGCGCACCGCGCCGTTCTAATTTTACATACGGCTTTCAGGCATTTCATTCCACTCTTCTTCGCTTAACATTTCCCCGGATTCGAACCCCAGGGCCTCAAGCTCCGCGAGAGTTTCATCGGGCGCGCATCCCACGGTTTGCTCCGTATAAGCGCTTTTGAAATCATTGAAGAGCCGCTCAATAAAGCCGCGGGCCTTGTTTATCTCCACGTCATCATGGTTTGAGATAAAGTGAAACTCGCTGCTGTTGGAAACCTCAAGACGAATGCCCTTTCGCGACAGCATCATGGCGACATCAAGAAGAATATCGATACACTTCTTGTCGTTCAAAAGAGACGAGCGCACGCTGAAGAGCGCCTTGCCGCCGACATCCGCGTCAATCATAAAGTCGACAATGAAGCCGACGCCGGTTAAGCGAAAACAATTCCAGCCATCTCTTACATGTCGTTCCATAAAACCGGCGCCTTCGCGTCGATACGACTTTATTTCTTCAATCAAAGTCCCGCGCAATAAAGAGGCGGCTTCGCCGATAATTACGATTTCTCCCGTTTCCATATCAGGGCAACCTTTCTATTTGGACTTGGACCATTGCATTGCTTCCCATGTGTGCGGTTCTTTAAGCTCTTTACTTTTTCTGAACATGGACTTGTCAAACTTAAAGTTGCTGTTTTTCAATCGGCTTACCAACCATGCGGCTACGTAGCGATGGTGCGTCCCAAGTATATTGTATTGCCGACCAAACAGCGCTCGATGAAGGATTATCGGATGCGCGGCAAGGTGCCCAGGTTCATTGATCAAGACTTTGGCGATTTCAAGTACCCGGGCCGCCCCCAGTATACCCTGACTGGGCACGCGGGACGTTCCCTTCACGATACCGGGAATACTCATCCTGGACAATTGTTCCGCCGAAGGCAATTGCTCAAAGAGTTTTTTCGCCCTGTTATCCTTCGGTTTTACGCCTTCCTTGCCCCCGCTTTTCGCGGGCTGTTTCGCGGGGCCGCCCTTGCCGGGCGCGGGTGCCGGTTCCGGAGCCGGCTGCCTGCCCGGTGCCGGCTGCCGAGCGGGAGGAGTCGGCCTGGGTAT
>CAZGYS010000678.1:0-3711 GCA_964530305.1 uncultured Leptospiraceae bacterium | reverse complement strand
GGACACCAGTAATAATCGCGTCGTCGTGCATTCGAATCCGCAACCGGCCAACGGTACCACGCACGATTTAGTGCAGGGCCAGCCGAACCTGAACACGAAAACGGCCAATACGACCGCGCCTACGGCGACGATCTATCGGGGCTCGGGCGGAACCGCGGTCATAGGGAATCGATTTTACACAGCCGCGGCCGACGACAATCGCGTTGTGGGCTATAACAGCATTCCCACCACTTCGGGAGTCGCGGCGGATTTCGTACTTGGCCAGCCGGATCTTACCAGCAGTAGTTCGGGAACTTCCCAGAGTACCTTCCATGGCCCCGGATCGCTGTGCTCCAATGGTTCCTGGACCTATGTCGTCGATACTCAGAACAATCGTGTGCTGGGTTTCAACGGCACGCCCACCGCCACGGGGACCGTGCCCGATATCGTGATCGGTCAGAACGATTTCACGGGCAACATGCAGAACAAGGGCACGGCGGTCGCGGCGGATACCCTGGCCAATCCCACGACCGTCCACTGCGGCACCGATCGCCTGGTGGTGGCGGATGCTTCCAACTCCCGCGTACTAGTTTACGAACCCGCTCCGACGACGACGAATCCAAGCGCTTCCATTGTCCTGGGCCAACCGAACATGACCACCGCCATTGCCGGCACGAATCAGAGCACATTCAACGGACCGCAGGGCGCCATCGTGGACGAGAACGGCCGCTTGATTGTCGCCGATACTCAAAATCAACGCGTTTTGATCTACAATAGCGTGCCCACGTCAAACGGCGCAAACGCGGATCTCGTGCTGGGTCAGGCCGACTTCAGTGGTATGTCCGCGAACGCCGGCTCGGCGACACCGATTGCGCAGGGCTTAAATTTTCCCAATTCCATCCTGGTCCAGAACGGGAATCTACTGGTTTCGGATCTTTTCAACAATCGCGTCCTCATCTGGACCACGTTTCCCACGACGACCAACCAGGCTCCGGATCGTGTTTTTGGACAATCGAGCTTCACTGAATCCAGGCCGAACCTGGGCGGCGTAAGCGCTACGACCTTGAACGCGCCCTTTGCCCTGCTCTATCACAATGGATTCGTATATATGACGGATGCGTTAAATCAAAGAGTCCTGGGCGTCCTGGCGGGTGACATGGGCTTGAGCGGCTTCTGATTGTCGGCCCATCCCCTCAAATCCCGCAAAATATTGTGAACCGGTCCGCGCCCGGGCCGGTCTAATCCTGAAAATAGAATTTACGGCGATCCCTTCGCCGAAAGCATCGCTTTAAAAGATCCACTCTACCAGAAATAGAAATGAACTCACAAAATAATTTGTCCTCAACCGGACCCGTACCTTCGACATCCTCAAGCAATAGACTACTGCCCTTCTCAAAAGCTCGCGCGCTGTCGCTCATCTTGCTGCCGGCTTTATTATTGAGCGCCGCCCTGAATTGCCTGCGCTTTGAGGAATCCGACTTCGATTCCACCACGGGCCTCGGCAATCTGTGGCCTTTGCTCTTCGTCGCCGCGGCCGACTCGACCTTCGCCCTGGGTCAGACCAGCACGAGCACGGTGGAAGGCATTCGGCTGGGCTTTCAACGGCCCCGTCACATGGCCATCGTGGGCGACAAACTCATCATATCGGATGAAAAAAATCGCCGGGTCCTGATCTACAATACGGTGCCCACGCTGGCCAATGCCGATGGCGGCATTCGCGTACAACCCGACGTCGTCCTGGGCGCGCCCGACGCGAATACCGGCGGTATCGACGCCTATGAATATCCTAATGATAATTTGCACATAAATGATCCCACCGGGATCGCCTCGGACGGCACGCGTCTGTTCGTCGCGGACAATTCGCGCAACCGGGTCCTGGTATGGAACACCTTTCCCACCCAGAGTTATACTCCGGCCGATCTCGTGCTCGGACAGCCGGACTTTACTTCCGGAACGACCCTGGCGAGCGCGGCCAATACCATGAACGGGCCCCAGGGCATCGCCATTTGCGGAACGAAACTCTTCGTGGCCGACAACCAGAACCATCGCGTCATGGTCTGGAATACGCTACCCACGACGACTCAGCAAGCCGCGGATTTCGTTCTGGGCCAAACGAACTTCACTAATAATACACCGTTGGCCACGGGTGCAACGACCCTGAACTCCCCCGTGGGCGTTCACTGCACTGCAACGCAACTCTTCGTGGCCGACCGTGACAATAACCGGGTCCTGATCTGGAATACGATCCCCACCACCATGGGCGCCGGCGCGAACGTCGCCGTGGGTCAGGTAGGCCTGGCCGCCGCGGTGCCCGCGACGTCGCAAAACGGACTTTCCAATCCGGGGTTCGTCCACGCCGGCAGTAATAATAAACTCTATGTATCGGATACGGCAAATAATCG
Source organism: uncultured Leptospiraceae bacterium (assembly GCA_964530305.1). GTDB lineage: Bacteria > Spirochaetota > Leptospiria > Leptospirales > Leptonemataceae > CAZGYS01. The sequence continues at coordinate 1,330 of CAZGYS010000678.1, read as the reverse complement.
TTTGATGATTTACGATCCCATCCCTACCACCAGTGGTCCCAACGCCGCCGTTGTGCTGGGACAGAACAACTTCAGCAACAATGCGCAGGACAATACCAGCCTGGCCAACGGCGTCGACCAGGGGGGCGACGTCTTTCTCTATAACGGCCATATTCATTTTGTCGACGCGAATAATAATCGCATGATGATCTGGACTTCGGACTTGCCGGCCACTTTCGCCGCCGCGGACGCGGTCCTGGGCCACCCGAATAAGACCTCCGAAGCGCCGAACAACCCCGGACTGAGTGCTTCTTCGTTCGGCCAGACCGTCGACGTGTTCTCGGACGGAACGCGCCTGTACGTATCCAGCGATGAAAACCATCGCACGGTAAAATGGAACAGCATTCCAACCGCGACGACGCCCGCCGACATTGTACTGGGTCAGCCGAGCTTCGCCACCTTCACCGCGAATAACCCGACCATCGGAGCCGATACATTGAGCCAGCCGGCGGGGGGATGCATCGCCGACGGCCGACTTTTCATCGCCGACGCAAGCAATAATCGCGTCTTGATCTGGAACACAACCCCGGAGTCCAATCAAACGGGCGCGGACCTGGTGCTGGGTCAGGCCAACTTTACGTCTTCGGGCAGTGGAATAACCATCAGCACCATGGATAGCCCCTTTGGAATCTATTGCGATTCGCAACGGCTTATCGTGGCGGACACGGGCAATAATCGCGTCCTGATCTGGAACTCACTGCCCACGACCAGCAGCCAGACTCCCGATGTGGTAATCGGCCAGGTCGATTTCGTCTCCAATGCCGCGGCGGGCGGCGCGAACGGCCTGAGTTCGCCCCGGGCCGCCATCATCGCGGAGGGTAAGTTGATGATCGCCGATTCAGCCAATCATCGCGTGCTCATATTCAACAGTATCCCCACGACAAACGGGGCGTCCGCGGACCTGGTCCTGGGCCAGAGCGATTTCACTTCCGTTTCGGTCAATGCGGGGAGCACGACTATTAGCGCGTCCGGTATGAATTCGCCTTCAGCCCTGGCATACGTAAAGGGCGCGCTGATTGTTTCGGAACTCTTCAACCATCGCCTGGTGATCTATCGTTCCATTCCCAGCGTCGCGAACCAGACTCCGGAGCTGGTCTACGGACAGCCGGATTTCACCAGCGGACTACCAAACAACGGCGGCCTCACCGGACAACGCTTCAACGTACCCTTCGGAATGTACTACGACGAGACGACCGATCGCCTCTTCCTGGCGGACGTCTTTAATTATCGCGTCGTGGGAATTCCCGCGAACAGCATGGGGTTGTAGCCGACGCGGAGGCGAAGAACGCGG
>CAZGYS010000677.1:0-3711 GCA_964530305.1 uncultured Leptospiraceae bacterium | reverse complement strand
AGGTCAGCTTGTCGTAGTTGACCACGGGACCGGAGCCCTTCTCAAGCAGCTCCAGGACGAAGTTGGCCCCGATGAAACCGGCGCCGCCGGTCACGAGAATGGTATCAGTGCTTTGTTTTTCCATGAAACGAGAAGAGCCGGATAGGCTCGGGAGGAATTTGAGCCGAATGGGTCCGGACGCGGCTTCGCCAGGTGAGTCCCAGGGTCGATCTCGCGGCCATGCTCGGCTCGAGGTCCGTGCTGTCAACTCTATCGTTCAATAATTGAACGGTCGGAGAGCCCGGGTCGAGTCCGAAAACGAAATAATTGCTGAAAATTGAAGCCCTCAGAGCCCTTTCCAGGGCGATTCCGGGCTAAAACGCGGAAGGAACGGGCAGGATTCCGGCGTCCCGGGGAATGTCAAGTTCATTGTTCATTAATTGAACACCTATGGGCGCACCGGCACAATCCGTACGATATCCGCTTCCAGACCCGTCGCCAAATAGCGCACTGTTCCATCCAGGGCCACGGAAGCCAGGACGCGATCACCCTCGGGTGGACGGCGTCCCACCACGAGGACATGATCGTCCGAGCCAGCATTAATGACGCCGCTCACGTCCAAACCGGAGAAAGGAATCTCAACCGCTTCGGGTTCTCCGGCCGTGCCGGAACTCGAATCGTACCTGGCCACCAGCTCCGTGAGCAGCATCGCGTTAAGCGAAAAGACATGTGCCTCGACCGAAACGGCCCCCGGAAAATAGAACGCTCGAACGCCCCGCTCAATCCCGGAAAAATCGCGCGGCGGCGAAACCAACTGAATTTTTTTGCCCATCGGAACTCCTTGACGGACGCCGGACGGGCGGCGTACCAGAGCTCATGTCCGATCAGAATCCTTATTCGCCTTCTCCCGGCGTCGACAATGCCGGGACCACTACGGCTCCCTCCACGATCGAATTCGAACTCATCGAGCAGGATTATGTCGCCTTCAATATCTTCGTGTACAAAGCGCGCGGTATGTATCGCCGCACCCTGATCATTCTGGGCCTGATGATCGTCGGGATCATCGGAGCCCTTTCCCTGGGCGTGCTGGCGGATTCCGAGGCATCCCTGATGGACCTGCTGCCGGTCATCATAATCCTGCTGCTGGTAATTCCGCTCATGCCCTGGCTCATGAAGCGCTCCATTCGTCGGAACGTGAAACTAATGCTGAAGGGCACCAGCGCGAAGGCCCTCTTCGGGCGTCACACTTTGAGCATCACTCCCGAAGCGGTAATAAAGAAAAACGAATACCAATTCAGTGAAATGAAATGGGTCATCATCGACGGCCTGGAAGCGACGGATGACTATCTTTACATCATGCCCACGGGCGTAAGCGCCCACATCATTCCCCGGGAAGCCTTTCAATCCGACGGCGAGTTTCGCGGATTTTGCCGCATGGCGCGCGAATATTTCGAAGCGTCGCGGGAAGACCTGGATGAAGACTCGAATTAAATCGCCATTCAATCGAGAACAAGAAGCCTGGACACGGCGATTTTGTCTTGTCGACCCCATGGGCCCCTGAGCATATTATGTTAACTTTGGCCCCGGAACGTGAATTTTCCGGTCAATAATAGACGGGGTTTGCCCGTCGTATGATATCATGTCGAAGCATTCAGTGAAACTCGGCTTACCCCTGTTGCTCGTCGGAGCGGCGCTGATTTTATTCACGTCCTGCCGACAGTCCGCCTCCAACAACAGCGGCCGCCTTGCGCTGCTGGCCGCCCTTCCCGTTTCCACGCCACTATGCACGGACTCCTCGAACAGCACGGCCGGCCTGGGCGCCGGGACGGATCCGACCCGGGTCGGCGCGCAAAATTTATCCACTGAAACCATTCGCCGCGAAGCGCGAAGCACCGGCACCACGGGAACCGTGCGAGCTTCATCCGGCGAAGTTATCGAGAATCGCTATTTTTCAAATCCGACCGGTACCTGCCTGTTACTGGATCGCGTCACCGATGTCGTCGTGCGCGGAAATCATTTTCATCGCTGCAAGCAAGCGATCGAGATCATGACGGACACCGACGACTTCGCGCGCAACATCCGCATCGAGGACAACTTCCTGGAGAAACCGAACTCCGGCATTCATCTCAAGTGGCTCGGCGATTCGAACAATGGAAGTCCCAATGCCGAGAACATCGTCATTCACAACAATCGCATCGAGGACATTCAGCCCCCGGTTACGTCGAAGGAAAGACACGGCGGCGCCATCGGGTATCAGAGCATTCGCGGTTGCGGCCTGGCCATTACGAACAACACCATCGTCAATCGCGACGGCGAAAGCGCGCCGTCCGATTTAATCAACCTGTTCATGTCGGCCGGCCTGGAAGGAGACCCCATTCGTATCGATTACAACCTTCTACGGGGCGGCCTGATCCCCACCGAGTACCATACGGAGAGTACGGGCGGCATCGTCCTGGGAGACGGATGCGTGCTCGTCCAGGACGAAAACGGTCGGACCATATGCGATCGGTCCCCGACGGTCTTCGCGGAGTACCAACAGGCCGTGGGCAATGTCGTCATTGATCCCGGCAAGAACGGAATCGGCATCGCCGGGGGACGCAACATACGAGTCGAGGACAACATCGTCTACGGTCGCAACACGCAACACTGGGCTTCGTTCGGACTGGCGGCCTACGATACCCGCAATCACAATTGCAATGTCTACGGGCCCGATGATCCCGGTTGCATACCCTATGACCCGAAGCAACCGACTTGCGCGAACATCACCATTAAGAACAATCGCCTTAACTGGTGGCTGAACCAGTGCGTAATCGGTCTCCAGGCCGGCCCCGACGGAACCTGCGGACCCATGAACGATCAGTGGCGCAACCTGTGGCAATATCGCATCTGGCCCAACTTGCGGGAACCCCTGGTGATTTCCTACTGCGGGCCCATAGACGGCACGGATCATGATTATCCCCATGACGCCAGCGAAACGAATATCTTCGAGGATACGACGGTGGACCCGGCCGATTACCCGGATTGATACCGCGAACAGTCGACTTGAATATTAAGTTAAGCAAGATTCCGCGGCCAATGGCGATTCCAGCCCTGGCTCTCGTTGCGTCGGCGGCCCTGAGCGGCTGTACGGACTCGAGCTCCGCGCGGGAAGTGAACGCGGCCATGGCCGGTTTGCTGTTGACTCCGTCCCATCCGGATCCGGTCTGCGCGAACCACCCCGGCCCCGCGGTTTTCAGCCGATCGAACCAGGTCGGTACCTATAATTTTTCAGCCGATGCCCTGCGCGCGAAGACACCCGGCGGGCCCGCGGCGGTCGTCGCCGTTTCCGGTCAGACATTCGAAGGCCGGGCCTTCTCCAATCCGGACGGGACCTGCCTGCTGCTCGACGGCGTGACGGACATCGTCGTGCGCGGCAATCGCTTCGTTAATTGTAAACAGGCCATAGAACTGAGGGCGCGGCCGGGACTCCCCCTGAAGAACATTCGCATCCACGACAATCTAATCGAAAAGGTCAACGCGGGTATTCACGTCACCGGCGTGATGGAGGAGTACACGGCGCTTTCCAATGCGCGCGATATATCCATTCACAACAATCGCATTGAAAACATCATCGCTCCCGCGACGCCCACCGAACGACACGGCGGCGGCATCGGGTTTCAGTTCATTCGGGGCTGCGGACTGGCCGCCACGAACAACAGCATCGTCAACCAGGACAACCTGAGTGCTCCGTCG
>CAZGYS010000676.1:0-3712 GCA_964530305.1 uncultured Leptospiraceae bacterium | reverse complement strand
CTCACGCGTCAAGCTATTGCCCGCGAAAGCCGCCGAAGACGACGAAACTGTAGTGGGCGTAACGGCAGTCCACGTCCCGGAAACCGGCGGCCTCCAACCAGCGCAATTGATCGCCCAGGGTGGACATTTTATCGGCCTTTTTACGCTCCAGGGAGGCCTCGATTTCCTCGGGAGAAGCGGTTCGCCGTACATTGTCGAGCCAGTGCTCGTGGTAGATGCGCTCCAGCCGCGGCGTGTCTCCCAGGCGTTGGTCCGCGTTCACGAAGACGCCGCCCGGTTCGAGAATTTCCGCGACCTGCTCAAACAAACGTTGTTTCTCCGGGCCGGTCAGATGGTGAATGGACAGGGCCGAGACCACGGCGTGAAAGCCGCGCGGTAAGGGATCCCGCGTATAGTCGCTCTTAAGAAAAGAAACCTCCCCGCCGGTCGAACCGCCCGTGTCTCCGGCGAAGCGTTCGCGCGCGACGGCCAGCATGTTTTCGGACGCGTCTTGAATCGTTACGGAACAATTGGGGAACGCCTGCTTGAGTCCGTGGGAAAGCAGCCCCGTGCCGGCGCCCAGGTCCAGAACTCGAAACGAATCCTCGGGATCGAAGGGAAGCATTTCCTCCACCGCGTGGTAGAACTCCTCGAACCGGGGAATTAATCTACGCCGGGGCGCGTCATAGGATTGCGCCTGGCTGTCGAATACCTCATAAGCTTTCATGTTAACCTCACGGGTTGAACATAGCCTTGATTTTCGCATAAGTCAAATAAATAGAGTCAATTTTAGGTATAACAAAAAAGAATACTACGTGATCCAGGGGAGGGCTAATTTTGAACTTGTTTCCATCACCGGATCATTTCAACCTGACCGGGGCATATCATGGGCGGAGCTTCAAAACGTAGATACCAAAAGCGCGGGCGGGAACGGCGTGAACACATCCTGAAGACCGCGCTGGAACTCCTCAAAGACCGAGACCTGGAAACCTTGTCGCTGGCGGACATCGCCTCCGGTGCCGAGATACCGCTTAGTTCTCTTTATCATTTTTTTCCCGATATTAACAGTCTGTGGTCGGAACTGATTCCTGTTTTCTACCGGAGACTACTGGTTTACTGGAAGGATGAAATGTCCCTGGACGGGCATGAGACCTGGCCCGAACTTATGCGCGCCATCGTGGACAAGACGTCCGACTTTTATCGCGACCATGTGGAATATCAGCAATTGATCCTGGGGGGCAAGACGCCGGCATATTTCAAGCATCGCCAGATGGAGAAGGGAGATATGACGGTGCGGGCCATGGAGAGAGCCTTGCGCCCGATCATTAATGTGCAGGAGATTCCTAATAAGCGCCTGGTATACGGAAATGTATTTCAAATCATCGAGCACTTTCTGACGCTCTCGGTGATACGCGAAAATAAAATTACCGAGGCCATGCAACGGGAAGCCGCGCGGGCGGGCATCGCTTACCTCAGTCTTTATCTGGGTCCTTATACCGGTATTCGCGCCTCGGAAACCGAGGCGACGGATGAGACGCCGGCGACTGAAGAGGCGCAAACGGAACCGCTGGAAGCGACTTCGGATTCGCGGGCCGACGAGGAATAATATCTTGCGGACGAAGCTATGAGTACGGAGCGAAAGCGAAAATACCAGAAACGAGGCCGTGAACGACGCAATCACATCATCCGAACGGCCCTGGAGATGTTGAAAACCGAGGATCTTGAAAAGCTGTCCCTGGCCGACGTCTCGGCGCGCGCCGAGGTGCCGTTGAGTTCCCTGTATCATTTCTTTCCGGACGTCCAGAGTCTGTGGGCGGCCCTGATTCCGGTTTATTACGCCGCCATGCTCGAACACTGGCGTAAGAACGTGTCGGTGGAAGAGATCAAGACCTGGCAGGAACTGCTGGATCGAATGTTGCGTCTCTCGGCCGCGTTTTACGTCAAGTATCCCGAATACCAGCAGTTGATTCTGGGAGGGAAGACGCCCGCTCATTTTCGTCACAGCCAAACCGTCAAGGGCGACGTCACGGTGCGCGTAATTCAGAGGGTAATGGCGGAGCAGTTGGAGCTGCCGCACTTCGAAGGTCAGACCAGGGTCTATACCAATGCGTTTCAAATCGCGGAGCATTTCTATACGCTCTCGGTGATTCGCCACGGCCGCGTCCTGGAAGAGACCATCGTTGAGTCCCAGAGAGCCGTACGGGCCTATTTGAGTTTGTATCTGCCCACGTTTCCCGACGGCCCCGGCCAAACCACGGCCGTGGATACGACCAACAAACCCCCGGACGAATCCGAAGCCGGCGTCAGTGAAGAATCCTGATACTCGGAAACTCCGCCGCCCAGAATAAATCGTAATAAATCGGCGCCATGGATGCCGCCCCGGTTTCATACGTGAAATGAACTTCGATATCTCCGCGACGTAGGTACATGATTTCCGTCTCCTTGCCGCGATAGCCTTTGAAATTATCCGTCCTGCATTCTTCGCGAACTGTCCGAGGATGGAATGTCTGTCGTACGCTATTGAACATGCCCGTCATGGCCGAAGCCCCGAAGCGATACCAGTTGCTTTCGTTCATATAGGCGGACACAATGGTTAGATCATCGTCGGCAATGTTCGTCGAAGACCTTTCGAGCAGGCGTTCAATTTCAGGATGCTGGGCCCCCAGGAGTGTGTACTTCCATTGGCCGACATTCATACAGCGTTGACGAATGTGATGAAGAGCCATGCCGCGAATCTTCTCCGCCGGTGATAGTGTCCGGTCGAAGAGGAATCGAGCGAACCCGGTTTTGAAATGGTGGCGACACATGCCGTCCGCATGTTGGGCCGTGGCGGGCCTGATTGCGCGGCCGCAGACCCTGCAAGACTCCTCCGTTTCAGCGCGCATTCGCTTCCAGCTTCAACTAAAAGGCCATGCTGAAACGAAGCTGAATGCGCGTGGGACGGGCCGCATGGTTCGTGAATTTGAGGCTTGCCGGCTCTCCCGGATGCTCATCCAGGTTCAGCTCCAGCCCATAGACCGGAGTGCCCGCTTGCGGTGCGGTGCTCGCGAAGGAGGGCATGATACCCGGCCCGAGAAAATACGAGTGCGTCAATTGCGCGGCATATGCAAGCGCAAAGAGCAGAAAGGCCGTGTTGGCGGTTTCCACGCTCGAGCGATAAGCCGCGGTGGAGCCCGAACTCACGGCGGCGTTGGCAGCCAGGCGATCGGAAGTGCTCGTCAGCGTCGTGGACGCGGCGGCGATGCCTTCCACCGTACTGTAGTTATCCGCCCGGGCGGCGACGGCCGCGGAGCGCGACGTGAAGGCATACAGGAACGTGCCCAGGGTGATGCCCATGTAGGTATAACCCATGGCAGTCCGATCCGCCGCGAGCATGCCCCAGCCGGGGAGGACCGCCGATCTCCAGAGGCGATCCGTCGCCGTCAGGCCCGTTTTCGGTTGATTCGCCTTTTTTTGAGCCGCTTTCTTTTGCGCGGCCTCTTTTCGCTTCCGTTCCTCTTCTTGTTTGCGCTTCAAGGCCGCGATGCGTGCTTCCTCCGCCTTGCGTTTCTTGAGCGCGGCGGCCGCGGCTTCGCGACGGCGACGTTCCTCTTCCGCCTTACGTCTGGCTTCGGCCTCGCGTCGGCGTCGTTCCTCCGCGGCCTTCTTGCGAGCCAGGGCCGCGGCTTCCCGTCGCTTACGGGCCTGCTCCCGGCTGCGAATCAAGGCGCGTTCCTCGGCCTTATTATAGGAC
>CAZGYS010000675.1:0-3717 GCA_964530305.1 uncultured Leptospiraceae bacterium | reverse complement strand
CGTGTTGTTGCGCCGGCTGAAACAAGCCTAATCGCTTGCGAAATTCACGCAGATTGACTCGGCCGTAGGTTTCGCCGAGTACCTCTACTCGACCCCGGGAAGGCCAGTTCGCCGCGGCGATAATGGCCGTCAGCGTCGACTTGCCGGATCCGTTGGGTCCGATGACGACCCAGTGTTCGCCGGGCCGGACGGTCCAGTTGATGTCCTGGAGAATTTGGACGCCCTTGCGCTGAAAAGCCAGGTCCCGGACCCGGACGATTTCCATCAGATCGCGGACCCGTCGGAATCGTAGAGCTTGTCCATGCGCTCCACCATTTCGTCGAATTGCTTCTGGCTGGTAATACCGAAAGCCTGGAGAATGTCCGGCTCCACCGCGTAGTAATCGCCGCGATGCTGACTGGCTTCTTGAATGCGAATCGCCATGTAGACGACGTGCACCAGGTCCACGTATTCCTCGGGGGCTTCCAGGGGTTTTTGCTGGTAGCGAATCACGGCGATGAGCGGCTCCGGGAAGTTCCATTTTTTGGCCGTGAGCATGCCGATCTCGGGGTGGCTCATTCCCAGCGAAACTTCCTCGATCACGGAACTGTTGCGAATGCGTCCGGCGCCCATGAGCTCGTGAATTTTCTTGATCAAGTCGGGGTTCAAGGAGATCAAAATGATCTTACCCAGTTCGAACAGCAATCCGGCCACGGCCGCCATGTCTCGAATGGCCGGTTTGCGTTCCGCCAGGTTGCGCGCGAAGAAGGATACGCGATTGCTGCCTTCCCAGATCTGTTCCAGTTCGCGCATGCGATAGCGCGAATTCACGGCGTTTCGCGCGCCGGTAACCAGCAGAAGATTGCGTAGAACCTTGAGGCCGATGATCTTCACCGCGTCCGAGAGCGTGGGATTGCGAAAGCGATTCATGTAGCCCGCGGAGTTGACCATCTTGAGCATTTGCGCCGTGAGGCCCGGGTCCTTTTGAATTCGTTCGGCGATGACCTTCACCGTGGCATTGTCCGAATTGCACAGGCGAATGAGATTGGTAATGTTTTCGGAGATGTAGGGCAGTTCCTCGATCTCGTTGAGAATTTGCTCCTTGAAACGCTGCTTGAGATCACCCGCGGTTAAGTTGCGCGGGATGCGAATGCGCGTGCTGGTCTTGCCCGCGGCCGATTCGATGGTAAAGTGATCACTGGGTATACCGGCGTTTTGAAGCAGCAGGAGAATCATGACGATTCCCAGGCCCGCGCCTTCGCTGGAGTCGCGAATTTCGCTGAAGGCCTTCTCGATATCCTTATACTTTTCGAAGCTGGCCAGACGCGTTTCGATGCGTTCCGCTTCCCGGGGCAAGAGCTCGACATTGTTTTCCACTTCGAACCGGAGTTGCTCTCCCTCCATCTTAATGTTCAAGGCGATGTATAGGTCCTCGTTGCGGTGCTTGAGAATGTAGTCGTCCCACTCGGCCAGGACGTCCTGAGCAAACAGCTTGATGGCATTGTCGTAATCGGCCGGCCCATTAACGGTTATTTGATGCTCCTTGAAATAGATTCGTTTGGCGTTGGCCTTGGAGCAATTGGAAGTTATCTCCTTGAGCAGCACCAGCAGCAGCTCGGAGAGAAAGCCCATGTCGAAGCGGGACAGAAGACGATAGAGAAAGCCGGAGATGAAATTAAAACGAGAGTCGAGGATGGCGGGGTAGCGGAGTGTTACTTCGTCCCCCTTGAGAATGGCCTCAATGGCGGAATTGCTGGAAAGCCCCTCCTGAAACGGTAACACTACATTCAAATTATTTGCGTATCCGTACGAATCAACTTATTTTCAAGATCAGGGCCTCTGGAGGCCCGAAATCCCGGTGAAAACGGCTTTTTAAGCCCTTGAGCCGATTTTTTTCAAGTATTTCAAGCTTCCTGTCACACCGAAGTGCTATCCTGCCTTTACGCAAGGAGGGTGAAGCAATATGGCCCGAACAAGAAAATCGATCAATGGAAAGGGAGAATGGCGGGAAGTCGCCGGACCGTTTGGACTGGAAATCCGGGTTTCTCCCCTGGGAGACCTGGAAGTCCGGGGTCGCATTCGTTCCCCGGCCGAGCTGGATGCCATGATGGACAAACTCCGGACGGCCGTTCAGGTAGAGTATGAATTTCAACGTGCCCGGGACCGGGAAGCGGCGGAAGGCGTATATCGGGATTCGGACGCCGAACAAATCGCCCTGTTTGAAAAGGCCGCCGCGGATTGGCCCCGCATTCCGGTTCTGGGAGAAGCGTCCCGGGCTTCCGGTCCGGCGGTGAGTCCGCTGGGCGCCGGAGACGCCTTGCTTGGTCAGAGCGCCAGGCGAGGTCGCGGCGGGACGGGTTCTTCCGGAGTGCGGGATGAGGAGCGCTTGAGCGCCTGAGGGAATTTCAGGAACCGGGTTTTCGTGAGGGGAGGACGCTCCCTTCCCGGAAACCCACATTTAAAACAAAAAGGGAGGGCATCGGCCCTCCCTTTAAGCGATGTTGAATCGCCTTTCGTTGAAACGAAACGTGAATTAGTCCCGCCGCTTCCACTTCTTCAAGATGTAAGTTTTCTTATACAGCAGCGGATCCTGGAGCTTCAAAAGGTCCACGCGAATCTTCTCGGCGGTAATGGCGGCTTCATCCATTTCCTTGTTGATGTTCGCCAGGGCAATGGTATCTTCCTGTTTTACCGTGTAGGACTTTTCATTGGCCTCGGCGGTTTCGCGTTCCTTTTTGATTCGATCCTCGATATCCTTCTTGCGTTTTCGAAGCTCGAAGCGCTGGTTCTGAATAGAGCGCAGGCGTTCCAGAATGGGCTGGATGCCTTTCTCGTACTCATCCGCTTTCGTGGCGTCGAAGATTACGATGGAGACGCGATTGAAAAACTTGTAATTGGCCTGGAACTTCGCGTAGTGATGGGAGCGAAAAACAGACTGACGTCGTTGCGCTTCCACGGTGTACTTGTGCTTGTTGATGCTGGTGTATACCTTCGCGGCTTTTTCGGCCTGAGACGGAACGATGAAGTTGGTCAGAATCTTCTCCGTTTCCTTGGGTTGCTCTTCGCCGTGCAGCGTAAAGGGCAGGCCCTTGGTGGGATTGATGGAGATGTAAGCCATGTATTTCCAGATGGGGGGATGAACCATCTTGATGGGAATACGCACGGCAACCGTGTCTCGCATTCGATCCACGATGCGCTTATACATGAGAAAATCGCGATCCTTCTCATTCCAGATCTGATTGTCCGGGATATCCTTGGGCGTGACCGTCATCGTGTGAATCAGGTGCATTTCCTTGGCCGGGTCATAGTGACGCCAGGACGGATACGGAACCACGCGCCGATGGAGCTTGTCCACGGCATCGCTTTCATGGAAGGCCATGATGTAGCCGTAGAGCTTAACCGGTCCACTGGTGAGATTTCGGATATTGAAGACCACGTCCAGGAATTCTCCCAGACCGGTGGGCGCGTAGCGTCGATCGAAGTTTATGCCTGATATAATGAACTTATCATTTACCACGGCCAGGGGGCTGTAGTTCTCGATGGCCAGACGGACGGCTTTATTGTCCGTCCCGGCATCGGCTTTCTTGTCACCGCCCGCCGCCGGGGGCTGCTGGCCCACCAGGGTCGTAACAAGCCCGGAGGCGATCAGGGTCGCCGCCAGTAGCACGATTGTGAAGTATTTCATATTTTTATTCTGCCGCTGTTTCTCGAAGAGCATAGGTGTAGACCTCTATCAAG
>CAZGYS010000674.1:0-3720 GCA_964530305.1 uncultured Leptospiraceae bacterium | reverse complement strand
TACACTCTTTCCCGACAATACGAACGCCGCCGGAGACCTGCGAACCATTCGCCTGCGCGAACGCCGCCGCGTCGGTTCCCTGCTGCGTTCCGGTCGAAACTGGTACACCCGGCGTAACTATTCCCGCGCCATAGGAATTTTCCAGAACGTGCTGTTGATCAGCCCCGGCAACAAACAAGCTCGGGAATACCTGCGGCTTTCGCGCAAGAAACGGGCGGCCATCTCTCGGCTGGAACAAAAGATTCGCCGCGCCAATCGCTGAATCGCCCGAAGCAAAGGAAGGTTGTCAGCGCATGCGACCCACCGCGGCCTTGAACAGGTCCGTCATCTCCATGCCCTCGGGGACTACGATATGCCCGTCGATGAGCAGGGCCGCCATGCCGTGCACGATGGACCAGGCCCCCAGCGCCCGCGCCAGGGCGATTTTCTTATCCTTGCCGCGTTTCATGAAAGCGCCGTGCAACAACTTGAAGGGCCTGCCGGCGCTGACGCGCAACTCCTCGGAGGTTGTCTTTTTCTCCACTCCCTTTTTTGCGGCGGCCTCCTTTCCCCCATCGGCCGGTCTTTTACGGCGACCGGCCGGATCCACCTGGCTGAGCATAATCCGATAGAACTCGGGGTTCTCCATGGCGAAGCCCATGTATTCAATACCATAGTTCAAGGCCAGATCCCGGTCCCTGGTCGTACGACTTTTTGCCTTCAGCATGCGCTCGGTCAGTTCGTCGAAACCGGAGGCCGCCACGGCCTGCAGGAGTTCCTTCTTGTTCTTGAAGTGGGCATAGGGCGCCATGTGGGAGACGCCTACCGCCGCGGCGATGGCTCGCAGGGATAACGCGTCCGCCCCCTCCCCGCGCAGGATCTCCCGCGCCGCCCGTACCAGGGCCTGCTTCAAATCGCCGTGATGGTAGTTGCTTTCGGTCACCGTCGCCCTTCCAGCGTATAGACTGCCCGGGGAAGCCTCGGCGGCAAAGCCTTTTCCACGGCTCACCGGATACATTTCCTCATTGACATATTTACAATGTAAAGATTGATTGGTCGAAATCAAGGAGGCATTCCATGAAACACTACGACGCGGTCGTCATCGGAGCCGGAAACGCGGGTCTGGTGGCGGCAACAAGACTTCAGCGGGGCGGTTGTAATACGCTGCTGCTGGAACGACACAACATCCCCGGCGGCTGCGCGACTTCCTTCGTGCGGGGCGGGTTCGAATTCGAAGTGGCACTGCATCAGTTAAGCGGCGTGGGCACGGAAGAAGAGCCCTTCATTATGCGCAAGGTCTTCGAGGATCTGGGCGTGCTCGATAAAATCGAGCTGGTTCAGGAAGACGAACTGTATCGGCTGGTGATCCCGGGGCGTTTCGACGTGACCCTGCCGGCCGATTGGCAGGGCATCCAGGCCAAGCTCACCGAGCTTTTTCCGGCCGAGGGCGATTCAATTCGCCGCTTTTTCGAACTGAGCGAAGCCGTGGCCAAAGAGTACTACATGGTGCTGCCGCGCGTGCGCATGTCCAACAGCGAAGCCCAGCTCATGAAAAAGTGTCCTAATTTCGCGGCCCACGGCCTGCGCTCAACGCGCGAGGTCATGAAGGATTTCTTCCAGGACGAAAACTTGATCAATGCCCTGACGCCCTACTGGAGCTACATCGGCATTCCCACCAGCGACCTGGCCTTCGCCGAGTTCATCGGCATGCTGTATTTTTACTGCGTCTACAAACCCTGGCACATGAAGGGCGGCTCTCAGATGCTTTCCAATGCCCTGGTTGCCTCTTTCGAGGAAGCGGGCGGTGACGTGCGCTTCAATTGCGGTGCCGAAAAAATTCTGACCGAAGGCGATTCGGTTAAGGCCGTCCGCCTGGAGTCGGGCGAAACGGTTACCTGCGAACATGTCGTCTCCAACGCCAGTCCGTTGATTACCTACAATGAACTGCTGGACCACGACCAACCGCCCGAGTCCGTGCAAAAGGATTTCAAGTCCCGTCGCATGGGTCTTTCCGCGGTTTGCCTCTACCTGGGTCTGGACGCGACGCCCGAGGAACTGGGCATCACCACCGCTTCCACCTTCGTCATCACCACCATGGACAGCGAGATCACCGAGGATCGCCTGTATACACTGGATGCGCCCGACTGGGGCATGGTCACCTGCTATAATTTTATCGACGGAGAACTGGCCCCGCCCGGCAAGAGCGTCGTGACCCTGGTGGCCCTGCAGTACGGCGAAGCCTGGAAGGACGTATCGCCCGACGACTACGCCGAGACCAAGTACGAATTCGGAGACAAGCTGATTACGCTCGTGGAGCAGGCCTACCCCGATATTCGCGCGCACATTGAGAAGGCGGAAGTCGCCACGCCTCTGACCATGATGCGCTATCTGAACACGCCCGGCGGCGCCATCTACGGTTTCAAGCAAACCCTGCAGGACAGCCATCTGCTGCGGGATCCCCTGGAAGGCATCGAGGGCCTCTACTCGGCCAGTAGCTGGACCGGCATGGGTGGTTTTCAGCCCACCTACATGAACGGCTACGGCACGGCCAAACAGGTCCTGAAGAAAATGCGAACGGTCATCAAGAATCGACAAAAGGAGCACGCTCATGTCTGAAAGCACTACCATCGAAAAAAAGAACGCCCTGGATTCCGTAACGGGTTATCGCGAAGCGCTGGCCCGGAAAGAGGAAATGGAGAAAACGGGCACGGACTTTCGCGAAGTCCGAGGAGCTACTCGGCGAACCGTCGAAGGCATTCATCCGAAACGCCTGCGCTTGCGCGTCAGCGAAATCATCACGGATACGCCCTCGACGAAGACCCTGCGCGTGGTTTCCGCGGACGAAAGACCCCTGCCGCCTTTTCAGGCCGGTCAGTACATCAATGTCTTCGCGACCGTGGACGGAACCGACACCGCGCGGCCCTATGCGATTTCGTCTTCGCCGGGTCAAAGAGGCTACTATGACCTGACGGTCAAGAAAGCCCATGGCGGTTTCGTCAGCCACTACCTGGTGGACGAGACTTCCATGGATCAGGTTTACGAAAGCACGGGGCCCATGGGGACCTTTCATCACAACCCCCTCTTCCACGGTGACGACCTGGTGTTCTTCGCGGGCGGTTCGGGCATCGCCCCGGCCATGAGCATGCTGCGCGACGTTCTGGAGCGTCGGCCGAACTTTCGCTTCCACATCATTTACAGCAACAGCTACGAGAACGACGTCATCTTCGCGGACGAACTGCGAGAGCTGGCGGCTCGCCACGAAGGCTTTACGCTGACGGAAATGGTTTCGCGCCCCACGGAAAACTACCAGGGGCTTCGCGGCCATGTGACGCTGGAGCTGGTACAATCGCTGCTTTCCAATCCGGAAAAAAAGATGTACTACATATGCGGCCCCACCCCCTTCAACGACCACTGTCTGGAACTCTTGAGCCGAATGGGCGTGGGCAGTCGCCGCGTGCTGGTGGAAGGCAATGGTCCGCCGAAGAACCCCCACGAGCTGAACGGTTGGCCGGCGGAGGTTTCGCCCGAGGACATGGTTACGGTTTCGGTTCGCGGCGGCGGCGAGCTTCCTCACACCGATGGGCTACAAGACGAACGCCGTGGTCTACGGCCCGGGCGGCTACCGCTTCCTCGACTACATCAAGTTCGGGGCGCCGCTGAAGCTCATCTTCTGGGCTGTTTCGATGGCCATCATTCCGGTCATCTGGCCGCTGAAGGATCTCTGAGTCATGACGATTTCCA
>CAZGYS010000673.1:0-3721 GCA_964530305.1 uncultured Leptospiraceae bacterium | reverse complement strand
TACACTCTTTCCCGTCACTTGAACCTGACGTTGAGCCGTTCCAAATTCGATCAGCTGACCAGCGAGCTTGTCGAGCGCACTCGCATTCCGTGCGAAAACGCCCTGCGCGATGCCGGCATGTCCGCGTCCGAAGTGGACGAAGTCGTTCTCGTGGGCGGTTCCACGCGAATCCCCGCGGTGCAGGAAGTCGTAAAGAAGGTCTTCGGCAAGGAGCCCAACAAGAGCGTGAACCCGGACGAAGTCGTCGCCGTGGGCGCGGCCATTCAGGGCGGCGTTCTGGCGGGAGAAGTCTCCGACGTTCTGCTGCTGGACGTTACTCCGCTTTCGCTGGGTATCGAAACCCTGGGCGGCGTATTCACCAAGCTCATCGAGCGCAATACGACCATCCCCACGCGCAAGAATCAGATCTTCTCCACCGCGGCGGACAATCAAACCGCGGTATCGGTCCACGTCCTTCAGGGCGAACGCGAGATGGCCAAGGACAATCGCACGCTGGCGCGATTCGACCTGGTTGGTATCAAGCCCGCTCCCCGCGGCGTACCGCAAATCGAAGTAACCTTCGATATCGACGCCAACGGCATCGTGCACGTATCCGCGAAGGATATGGAAAGCGGCAAGGAGCAGAAGATTCGCATCGAATCCTCCAGCGGCTTGTCGGAAGAAGATATCCAGCGCATGGTGGACGAAGCCGAGGAGAACGCGGCCAAGGACAAGGAACTGCGGGATTCCGCGGAAGCCAAAAACGAAGCCGAGGCGCTGGCGTTCAGCCTTGAAAAAGCACTGAGCGAAGCGGGCGATAACGTGGAACCGGCGGACAAGGAAAAAGCCGAGGAAGCCATCAAAATGGTTCGCGAAGCGGTCGCCTCCGACGACGCCGAGCGCATCAAGAAAGCCCGAGACGACATTCAGCAAATGTCCATGGAACTGGGCCAGAAATTCGCGGCGGCTTCCGGCGCGGGTGGTCCTGGAGGCCCGGGCGGTCCCGGCGGGCCTGGAGGCCCCGGTCCCGGCGCGGGTCCCGGACCCGATGCGGGCGGAGCTCCCGGCGGCGAAGAGCCCCGTGAAGAGAAGGTCGTCGACGCGGATTACACCGTGGTCGAAGACGAAAAGAAATAAGCCCGAGTAAAAAAGCCCGATGTTCGGCCGGTCTCCGACTTATTACATTGAGTCGGAGATGGCGCCGGCATCGGGCATTCGTGTATTTATATCTATTATTGAATTACCATCCATCATGGAACGATTCAGTTGAGCATTGATGGAGCAAGGGCGTCAGGCCCTGGAGCAAGATAATGTCGGAAAAATCATATTATGAAGTACTGGGCGTCTCCAAGGGCGCGTCGAAGGACGAGGTAAAATCGGCCTATCGCAAACTCGCCATTAAGTATCACCCGGATAAGAATCGCGGGGATGAAAGCGCCGAGGAAAAATTCAAGGAGGCCACCGAGGCCTATGAGGTTCTTTCCGACGATGAGAAGCGCCGTATGTACGACCAGTTCGGAAAGGCCGGATTGGGGCAGGGCGGCCCCGGCGGGGGTTACGGCTACAAAGCCTACACCGACTTCTCCGATATTTTCGGCGATATAGGAGACATCTTCTCCGAGTTCTTCGGGGGTTCGTTTCAGGGCGGTGGTCGTCGCGGCGGCGGATTGCGACGCGGCGCGGACCTGCGTTACAACATTGAGATCACCCTGGAAGACGCGGCCATGGGCAAGGAGATCAAGATCGAATTGCCGCGCAATGAAGCTTGCGAGGCCTGTAACGGCACCGGTTCCAAGAGCGGTAAGACCACGACTTGCCATACCTGCGGCGGCATGGGGCAGGTTCGCCGCACCCAGGGTTTCTTTTCCGTGGCCACGACCTGTCCTACCTGTAACGGTAAGGGGCAGATTATCACCGATCCCTGTAAGTCCTGCAAGGGCAGCGGCCTGGTTGAGAAGAAGCGCACGCTGCACATCAAAATTCCGCCGGGCGTCGAGTCGGGTAGTCGCCTGAAAGTTACGGGCGAAGGCGAAGCCGGACCCAATGGCGGGCACAATGGCGATCTCTACGTGGTTACCCATATCCGTCGGCATGAGATCTTCGAGCGCGAAGGCAATGACCTGGTCATCATGGCCAATATTCCGGTGACCACCGCCATCCTGGGCGGTGAAATCGAAGTACCCACCATCGACGGCAAGAAAGTCAAAATGAAGATTCCCGCCGGCACCGAGAGCCAGCAGATTTTTCGTCTGAAAGGCAAGGGTATGCCCTATGTCGGCGGCTACGGTAAGGGCGATCAGCACGTGGTCATTCAGGTCAAGATCCCGAAGAATCTGAACAAGAAATCGCGTCAGCTGGTTGAGGAGCTGGAGAAGGAACTGGGCGATTCCAAGGGTTCCTCCGTGTTCTCCCGCATCAAGGCGGCGCTCTAAGGCCTTCCCGGGCGATTGAACGGACGGCCTGGTAGGCTGAGAAACCGGCGTCAGGCGATTACATTTCTTATTGCCGGCCGGGCCCCGTGCCGAAAACCTACCGGATCAGGCTGGAATATAATATTATGCAGGAAAAAATTAAAATCGGTTTAGTCGGAACCGGACACATGGGACAGTATCACGTCAATGTGGCCGCCGGACTTTCTAATGTTTATGATGTCGTGGGCATTTTCGACATCAGCCAGGAACGAAGAGAAGAAATCGGCGAGCGTTTCGGCGTTAAACCCTATGGTGACCTGGACGCTCTGTTCGGGGACAGTGATGCCGTAGCCATTGCGGTGCCCACCGCGCTCCACTATGAAACGGCGCTCAAGGCTCTGAACATGGGCAAGCACGTGCTCGTGGAAAAACCCATGACCGAGACCGTGGAACAGGCCCGTGAGCTGGTGGAACTGGCCGCCAAAAAGAATCTGATCTTTCAGGTGGGTCACGTGGAGCGTTTCAACGGCGCCGTTCTGGAACTCAAGAAGATCGTCGACCGTCCTTTTCTCATTGAAACGAGACGACTCGCTCCCTTTAATCCCCGCATCTCGGACGTCGGCGTCGTTCTGGATCTCATGATCCACGACCTGGATATCGTAATCAACCTGGTCGGGGAGAAAGTAACCTCCGTGCACAGCCGCGGTTGCCGCGCGTTCAGTGATCACGAGGACATCGCCGTGGCTACTCTGCAATTCGAGAACGGCACCATCGCCAATCTGAACGCAAGTCGCGCTACTCAAAGCAAGGTCCGCACCCTGACTATCTCCCAGGAGAAGGCTTACATCTTGCTGGACTTCGCCACGCAGGACATCGACATCCATCGCCAGGCGTCCAGCGCGTACTTGATGACTCGCGAGGAACTGAAGTATCGCCAGGAATCCTTCGTGGAGAAAATCGCCATTCATAAGGACAATCCGCTGCGCCAGGAGCATATGCACTTCGTGGAGTGTATTCGCGGCACCACGGCGCCCATCGTGAAAAATGAATCGGATCTCATGACCCTGGAAATCGCCCAGGAGATTCTACAGCAAATCAAACACAGCATGGACGGCGCGAAGGTATAAATGTCATGGCGCCGAAAGGTTCCAGCACCGCTTCCCGGGAGAAAAGCGTCCCGGTTAAGAACGCCAAATGGCGTTTGCCGGATGCGCACGCGTCCGGTCCCGGCCTTTCTCCCCGTAGCGACGCTTCCGAGGTAGAGCGCAAGCATCGCGTTTATCTGGAAACCTATGGTTGCCAGATGAACGAATACGATTCCGGCGTGGTGT
>CAZGYS010000672.1:0-3726 GCA_964530305.1 uncultured Leptospiraceae bacterium | reverse complement strand
GGGCGCGCGAACGGCGCGTCGTGGAGCGGGTCGGCCCGGCGCACGGGGCGGACGTTCTTCTCGAAGGCGTCGTCCATGAACTTTCGGCGAAGATTTCGCACTCATCGCTTTCCGGATCGAATTTTTCATTCACTCCAGGCTTTCGCGGGGGCCCTTCTCGGAGCCTTCGCGCTGGAGTATTTTCTGGGATTGCAGGATCTGTATTTGCGCTACTGGCTGGCGCCCGTGGTCGGCCTGCTGGTATTCTTTTATCTGGCGAATCGCCATCGCCGTGAGGTTTTCATACGCGAATCCGCCGAGGCCTACCTGGCTCATTTACCCGGGGATCACGCTCCCGCCTTCGGGCAACAGGGCGATTTGACGGAACTACGGGAAGACCACGGTCTGCGCTTGTTCATGAATCGCGAAAAGATTCGCGCTCGTCGCCTGGAAACCGCCAGGGAGCACGAAGGCGATGAACTCGATGATTCTGAAGACCAGGACGGCGAATACGGCGACGAATATGATGACGACTACGACGGCGAAGGTCGCTACGTTGATGAATACCGGGACGACTACGAAGATATTGAACGGAGAAGATAATGGCACTGCATAAGAAAGTAAATCCGACCCTGGTCGTGGGCGTCGGTGGTACGGGCAAGCGGACCATCATGGCCATCAAGCGCTACATCGTGGAGAACGGCGCGGAAGGCGGCCTGCGCAAGAATTATCCCAATCTGCATTTCCTCTCCTTCGATTCCAGTACGAATACCCTGGATAACGAAGCGGTCAGTAAATACGACGGCCTCAGCGACAACGACATTCGCATTCGCGGGCACGAAATCGTTCAGCTACGCTCTTCGCTCAAGGACTTCGATATCAAGGATTATCCGGAGCTGGACGAATGGTTTCCGGCCAACATGTCGCCCTTTCTGGGGGCGGGCATCTTCGCTCAGGGCTGTCAGCAAAATCGCGTGCTGGGACGTTTTCTTTTCGCCTGGAATTATTACCAGGTGATCGAACCGGCGCTGCGCAAGGCCTTGAACAGTGTAAAGCTGGATTTCCAGGGCGACGGCGGCGGTGCCACCGGGAAGTTTCATAACGTCTATCTGGTGGGTTCGCTTTCGGGCGGCACGGGTTCGGGCATGTTCCTGGATATGGCCTATGCCATTCGCAAGGTCTGGCACGAGGAACTGGTGGACCAGCGTACGCTGCAACTCTACGGTTTTATTCCAGGTCCCTCTTATTTTACGAAGTTCGGTGCTACCGAATACGTTCACGCCAATCACTACGGTGGTCTCATCGAGCTGGACTACTACATGAACCTGAAGCATGTGGCCATGTCCAACAAGCGCTTTCGCATGTCGTATCCGGGAGAGGAGTTTTCCACCGGTCGTTCGGGCGCCGAATCGCATCCGGCCTTCGGGCTTAAACCGTTCGACTATGTATTTCTTTTCGATGATACCAACGGCCTGGGCAAGACCATTGATATGGACGCCTGTTATGAAATGATGGGTGGGTTCATCGCCAACATGTACGGCGGTGAGTTGGCCGAGGGTTATTATGACGTTAATTCCAATACATCGCCGGAACTGACGAAGTACGCGAAGAACACGGGGCGTCCGCTGGCCTATTCCGGCATGGGCATGTCGACGATTCTATTCCCTCGCAACGTCATACTCCAGAGACTGAGTGAGTTTTTTACCATTCAACTGGCCGCGGACCTGCTGCAGACCGAAGTGACCACGGAGGCCGCGAAAAAGGTCTACGACGAACACCTCACCGCCGGTAAGTCCATCTACGAATGGCCGGATACATTCGACGCGCACCACAGCCGTCGCATCAATGAGCAACTGGATGCCATTTGCGCCGACGCGCGCACCAGTCTTTCCTATCTCGACGACGAAGAGGACGATGTCGTCTTTCAAGACAATATTCGCAATTCACTGCATTTGCGGGCGCGGGAGTTCTTCGACGGCGAAAGGGAAGCTCTCAAGGCGCGTTTTATCGAATTCTTCGTGGGCAATGTGGCCACCATCGGGCGCAAGCTGGTCTCCATGGACGACCAGGTGGATCAAGGCCGCGGCGATATCTCGGGCGCCCTGATATTCTATTCCGTCGTAAAGGAAATGCTCAAGGACGCGCGCGCGGACTCGGGCCTCCTGCGCGCGGCCGACGTGTTCGAAGCCGAGGAGTTCTACGATTTCGAGGAGGACGAAAACCCCTTCGTATCCCTGGTGAAAAAAATTCCGGGCTTGAATGCCGGTAAGGTTTCTTCCCGGGAAAAATGGGAAGAGCACCTGGAAATGGAAATCGGTCGCGTGACGGCCGGTTTCTGGGAGTTGATCATCAATGAGGCCATCGGCGGCGAGCTTTCCACGGAGCCCTGTGTTCTGCGCGAAATCAACATCATGCTGGAAGACACGCGCGCCATGAAGGAGCGTTTCGAATCGCTCCTGAAAAACCTGGTCCCCAATTGCAATCCCGGAGAAGAAAACGATCTGCGCTTCATCATGGAGCGTTGTCGCGAACCCATCGCCCGGGCCAAGCCCGAAGGCAAGCCGCGCTTCGAGCTGATCAATTACGACAGTCCCGCCAACCCGGCGCTGTATATGATGCTCTGGCGCGTCGAGGATCTGCACGACTTCTATCACGGCAACGAGGCCCTGGGTTTGCCGGGCGTCGTTCCCATCGAGGAAGCAGCCGACAAGGACGAAAAACCTAAAGTTAAGGCGCGGGAGTTGCTGGAGCGCAAGCGCGAGGTGCTGCTGCGCCTGCTGCGTGATGAAAACCTGGGCGCCGGTTTTTCGAAAGTAGCCGGTATGAGCGTGCCGCGCCTCAAGGCGCTCATCATGGCCGAAACGCGAAAGCTTTTCTCCGATCAGTTCGCGCGCTGGGACATCGAGAAGGCCATGAACGTCATGGGTAACGAAGAGGGTCTTTCCACTTCACCCGCGGTACGCGGGTTGGAAGCCATGCTCCGCGAAACCGACGTGTTCGTGCAAGTTAAGGACGGCGAACTGGGCCTGGCCGGCGTGGACGGGTCCGAGAATTCCAACAACAGCATGAACTTTATTTTTCTGCCGAACCTGTACGCCCAGCGACCCTGTGCGTCCATAAAGAACTCCGGTGAAAAGAAATGTCCCGCGCAGGAAGACCCCTCCGTCCATTGCGATAAACTGGGCAAATGTTTGAAGCAGGTGATCCTCAATACCACCGGCAAGAAGCTCTCCATCATTCATCCGCGCGTGGTCGACAGCGACGATATCGAAAGCAAGAACTACGAGTGGTATCAATTGCACGAGATCCACATCTTGAAGGTTTTTCACGGTTTACCGCTCCAATCCCTGGAGCAACAGATGAGCAAGGGCTTGCCGTCTTATCTTAAGAACGTGGAAGAGGGGCGAACCATGGTCATCGCGTCGCCCGGGATTGATCCCGAATACCACGACATCACCGTGCCTTTCCCCAGCGAGGAGCGGCGCGAATACCTGCGCAAGATTATCTGGCTCTATGCCGCCGGCCTCTTGCATTATCGCCCCGAGGAAAGAGCCTATCGCTTCGTAACGGAGAAAGCCTACCAGCGTTACGCTTCCACGCGTTCTTCGCTGGACTACGAGGGCGAACTAACCCTGGAAGCGGATTTGCTTCTGCACATTCAGGAATACGGACGTATTGAAGGCCTGGTGAACGTTCCCGAGTATCGCGCCATGTTCGGCATGTCCGACACGGTGCTGAAAACCCTGA
>CAZGYS010000671.1:0-3730 GCA_964530305.1 uncultured Leptospiraceae bacterium | reverse complement strand
GACTTTAGGTTAAGGTTCATGGAGGACCAAAATGATTATCAATCATAACATCAGCGCGATTTTCGCACATCGCACATTGAAGTTCAATGACGCGATGATGAGTAAGGACATCGAAAAGTTGTCCTCCGGGATGCGAATCAATCGTGCCGGGGACGACGCGGCTGGACTGGCGGTTTCCGAGAAAATGCGTACCCAGGTGCACGGTCTGCGCCAGGCGCAACGCAACGCAGAGGACGGTATTTCGTTCATTCAAACCACGGAAGGTTATCTGCAAGAAACGCAGAACATTCTACAACGTATTCGCGTGCTCGCGGTTCAAGCGGCCAACGGTATTTATACCGCCGAGGACCGTCAGCAGATTCAGGTCGAGGTTTCGGCACTCATCGACGAAATCGACCGTATCGCTTCGCAAGCGGAATTCAATAAAATGAAGATGTTGACGGGCGCTTTCGCGCGACTGAATCCGTCCGCTTCCATGTGGTTCCACATCGGGGCCAACATGCACCAGCGTGAACGCGTCTTCGTAAATACCATGACCACGGCGGCCCTGGGCCTGCGAAACCCCACCGTGCTGACCTTCATTTCCATCAGTACTCCGGATAAAGCCAACTCGGTTATCGGTCTCGCGGATGAGGCTATCCGCCGCATCTCCAAGCAGCGTGCCGACCTGGGCGCCTATCAGAATCGCCTGGAACATGCTTCAAAAGGCTTGCTGAACGCTTACGAAAACATCCAGGCCGCGGAATCGCGCATTCGCGATACGGACATGGCCGAGCAGATGACCAGCTTCACGCGCTATCAGATTCTGACGCAAGCAGGCACGGCCATGCTGGCTCAGTCGAACATGAAGAGTCAGACGGTGCTGCAGCTCCTCCGATAAAAGCACGACTCTTGAGATAAGCACACGACTTAAGTTAAGTGCTTCTAAAGCCGGACGACAGCGTCCGGCTTTTTTGTATATTTCGCAACTTATTCCTTCGACTTGACCTTAAGTTAAGCGCGAAAGATACGCCGAAAATGCCGTATCTCGACCGCAAAACAGCATGGCGTCGGACCCACGGGGTCTTGCTCATGCTTACTCTTTTGATTTGCCTATGGAAACTACCGGCAATCGCGGATTTCCTGTACAATGACGACAACATAAACTACTTCTTTCCGCTCATGGTGGAGTCCGGCAGGCAAATCGCCGGCGGCAGCCTGCCGTTATGGAACCCGTATGTTTATCTGGGTTATCCCCTCCTCGGCGACGTTCAGAGCATGGCTCTTTATCCGGGAACGTTCATCGCCTACCTGAGCGCCCGGGCCATGGGCGATCTAACCCTGCTTATTGCCGTTTTCTTCCTGCTGCACGTTTTCGCCGCCTATGCCGCGATGTATCTGCTGTTGAGAGCAGCGGGACTTCGGAGAGCCGCTTCGTGCGCGGCGGCGCTGGGGTATGCCCTCAACGGCTTTATCCTGGGCGTGGGGCAGTTCTGGATTGTCTGCGTCGTCGCCTTCGCGCACTTACCGTTCCTATTTTACTGCATCATCAAGGCTCAGGCCGACGGTAGAACGTTTATCTGGTCCGTCCTGGCCGGATTGGATTTCGGTCTGCTTATTTACGCGGGATATCCGGAGCACGCTTTTCATTCCGGCGTGATGGTGGCCGTTTTCTTGATCTATCGTTCCATCACCACTCGCCGTATTCGGTGGGTGGCGTTCGGTTTCGTCGTCCTATTGCTCGCCGTACTGATCGCCGCGCCCGTGCTCCACGAAGGCTACAAGACTTTCGCGCGCGTCCCCTTCAACGCGCAAACCAGAACCTTCGCGCACTTCGCCTGGGGCGGTTTCGGACTTGAAGCCCTGGCGGGCATGCTCGTTCCCAGATTTGAAGCAGGCTGGAATTTCTTCGGCGCTTTTCGTTCCAGCAAGGTAGTCTACCAGCATGGCCTGGCCCTGCCCCTGGCCTTGTTCGCCTTCCTGCGCGGCTTTAAACACCGAGGCCTGGTGGGCGTTGCGCTCCTGCTGATCCTGCTCATTATGATGGGCGATACCAATATCGCCGGCAAGGGCATCAACCAGCTATTGTTTCAAATTCCCATCGTGAATAAGACCCACTGGGTCATCAAGCACGGCCTTGCTTTTCACTTTTTACTGACCGCGGCCGCCGGGTTCGGAATGAACCGGCTGCTTGACGGCCGGCGCGACTCGACGCGTTTGTTCGCGCTCGTGTGCGCGGGCTTGTTCGCGGTGGTGGGCGCGGCCTGGGCGACGGGTCTTTTACTTGAAAATTCCCTCCTGACTTTATTCGAGGCGGACCTTTTCGATCTGCTGTACCTGCTCCCCGCCGTGCTCATCGTTCCATTGCTGTATGCCGGATCCCGTTCAGCAAAGTCCGCGATTCTCATCGCCGGAGTGATTATCCTGCTGGCATTCAACCTTCGTCTGATCAACAGCTACGAATTCTACAAGAATTATGAGCGCCGCTCCTTCGCGGAACAATATACGGGAGTCGCCGGGTCCGCTCGCCGTGTTCTAACCATGACGCGGCGGGACATCTCTCCCGACCCGAACACGGCCTTACGGCCTTCGAACTACGGGGCCTTGTTTCGCCGGCATAGTTTTAACCTTCGGACTGTTTTCCCCAATGAAAGCGCGGTGATGCTTTACCGGGGACTCGTGCGCGCGTATTTTTCCAATACGGATGCCGCCATTGCACGGGAATGGGGTCGGTATATCTCACGGGGAATCCTGCCGCTGCTCGGAATCGGTGAAATCCACATGCATCCGGACGTGGCGAAGCGAATGCCGCAAGAAATAGTCGCGGCGGGCCGCCCCGGACCCATGGGATATCTCACCTACACCGTAAACAATGAGAGCACCCTTGCCTACGCGCCTGAAAAACTATCTTTCGGATCCGACCCGGTTTTATTGAACTCGAGCGAATCCGTCAAACCGCCGGACTCCATTCCCATGAACGAACCATTGCTTCATGGACGAGACGGAGGCCGGCTGCTGGTTCACAATGAGAAAATTCACGGCGGCCTATACACGGCGAAAGTTACATGCCGGACCGCCGACTGTTTCATGGTGATCCCCATTCTACATCACTATGGATGGCGCGCCGAGATAAACGACAGTCCCGCGAAACTAATCAAGGTTCACGGCATGGTTATGGGCGTGCGAATCAAGCAAGGCGAACAACGGGTTCGACTTGAATACGGAAACCCGGAACTAATGATGCTCTTATGGACGTCCCTGCTTACGATTCTGGGGGCGGCCGGCTATCTCTTATTCGCGTCCATCAATCCACGACGAACTCCCTGAAGTACACTTCCCTCACGCGACCGGCGCGTAGTAGTTCGTTCATGCGGCCCTTGATTTGTTCGCGCAGCTTCACTTGTTCAAGGGCCGACTCCAGCTCCGCTTTTTTCTTGCGCCTTAGAATCGAAAGCACCACGTCCCGGAGTTGAGGAGCGCGCGACGCGATTTCCGAGGCCAGGCGGTCATTGCCCCGGTCGAAACCCACCGAAAGCGAAAGCCGAATCACGGCCTTTGAGCCGACATCGGCCGTTTCAGTTTCCAGTGTGCCCGGAAATCGGTAAATGGCCTGGGGCGTCGAAGGTTTTGCATTTACACCGGGCTCGACTTTCGCGTACTTCCCTTCCGTGGAACCGGAGGGCGTGTAAAAGTAGCCGACCAGAATGAACGAAAACGAGCCCAGCACGATTACGATCATGCTTACGACACC
>CAZGYS010000670.1:0-3732 GCA_964530305.1 uncultured Leptospiraceae bacterium | reverse complement strand
GTGCCTCGGGAGCGGTCTTGCCCGGCGGAGTTTCCAGGGCGTGAATCAGGGCTCGGGCTTTGCCCGGTCGCAAGCGTGCCGTCCAGAAAGCGTTGTTGTTATAAAAGAAACCGCTGCGCGTAAAGTTGCCGGTTCCGCTAAAGGCGATTTCGCCGTCGAAGAGCATGAGCTTCACATGTTGCAGTCCCGTCGCCGCTCGCGTGCTCACGTCCAGGCCCGCCGCGCGAAGGTCATCGTAGTTTCGCTCCGGAGAGCCCACGATTCGAACGAGCACGCCGCGTTTACGTGCCTGAATCAGGGCTTCCAGGCTTCGTTCATCGTTAAAGCCGTAGCACCATACATGAATGCTTTCGCGGGCGTTGTTTATCAAGCGCAGCAGCGCGTCGCGAGCGGCATGTTTCTCGGCTTGACCGGCGCCCACTTCGGGTCGCGTGAAATAAAACTCGATGGGCGTGATGCGCGTAAGCAGGGGCTCCAGGCGCGGGGATGATTCACCCCGAGCGCAAGCCATGGCCGCGCACAAGGCCCACGCAAGTCCCAGCGCGCGCATGAGTCGGATTGGCCGGGTGCGCGAGTTGAATTTCGGTGTTATTGTCTTTGTTGTTCTTCGCGGTGATTTCACAGGGCATACTCCAGAATGAAATGCAGGGATTCGCCCAGCATGCGTTTCCCTTCGACTCCGCGAAAGTAGAGGCGTGACCAGGCCAGGCGGGCCCGGGAGGAACCCAGTCGGGCCGCCAGGCCCAGGGATACTTCCAGGTAGGCTTCGCCGTCCTTTTTTCTTAACTTAAACGGACCGCCGCCCGCGCTTTCGCGCAGGGGTTGCAGATAATCCAGGCCCAGGGAGAACTCATACAGTCCCGCGGACCAGCGGGCGTCCAGGTTCAAAAGGCCCGCGTGTTCCAGGCCGAGCAATTGTTCGGTATTCGTCTCGGGTGCTGAACTCATGACGTGTCGCGCTCGGGGCGCCGGTCCGGCGTTCAGGGCGCCGCCCAGCAACATAGCGTCCAGCGGGTTGGCTCCCGCCAGAATGTAACCCGTGGTTTCGCGCTCTCCCGGCTTTCGCGTAGCCCCTTGCGGCAGAAATAGATTCCATTCCATATGGAAAGCGCCGCGGCGAAAGTCTCCACTCAAGCGCAGGGCACCGCCCGCGGGTTGGGGCGGTGCCGACTTGAACGAAGGATCCGCGATGCGCTTTTCAATGAGGCTGCCCCCCATGCGTTCCAGCGATAGATAGGTCGAAAAACCCGCGGGCAATCGCGCGCCCAGGCCGAAACCCGTATACTCGGTGCGCAAAATGCCGCGTCCGCCGACTATGCGACGACGGGAATAGAATAGTCCCAGCTCAAGCATGGCCAGATTCAGGCGATACTCGATGCGACTGCCCGCGCCGGTTTGGTGTTTCTCTTCTTCCGGGCCCCGCGCTAATCCGGAGCCGTGAAAGAACGCCGAGTCCGGCGGTATCGGATTCCCGCTAGCCGCGCGGTCGGACGGCTCCGGCGCGAAGTAAGGAATTACGCGCAGTTCGCCGTAAGCATGGTGGTTGAAGACGGCGTGCAGGCCCAGGGCACCGGTCCGTCCTCCCATGAGCGCGTGCCGGGGGCCGGCGTTCGCCGTTCGCCCCTCGTTGTGCCGCGGGCTTTTTGATTTCGCGGACATCCCGCCGCCGGTCGCGTAGCCCATGAGCAGGGAGCAATCGCCGCAGTACTTCGGATCAAGCCCCACCAGAAGATTGCGGCCGGGTAACAGGAAAAAATCGGCGCCCCGGGGTTCGCGGGGATTTCCTTGCGTATGCGAAGACGCGAACGAATTCGTATCTTCATATACCCGCCGATCGAAATAGCTGCTTCCCGGACGAATCAGGAGCGTGGCCTGGGCCTGGTAATGGATTTTCATTTTGGCGTCGACTTCGCGTTTGCGAACCGCGCGCGCGGGCGGCGGCGCCGAAGGCGATGTTCCGGAGTCCGGTTCCTCATCCGAAGGTCGCGGAATCACGGGCGCGGAATAAGCGGCCGTACCACCGCTCAAGTTCAGGGACAGCCCGAGCAGATGAATCCGGTCCTGGAAGGTTTCGCGCCGGGGATTCGCGGCGAGAGGCGTGAGGCGAGCTCCGGCCAGACCCGCGAAGATACGCATGGACGGCGCAAGGGGCTCGGCTTCCACCGCCGCGGCTCCAGCGACGAAAATCGCCGAGCAGATTGTGGATGTGAGCAGCGCGCGAAGGCTGTGCTTATTTTTCATGGGAAGACTCCTTGGAATTCATTATTCGATTACGGCGATTGTAAAGTTTTCAGGCGCGTCGCGATGGGTGCCCGGCAGGCGGCGTAGATACTCGTTCGTGCCTGAGTCCATGGACCAGGGGAGGGAAGTGCCCGGCAGCCCCAGACTTGCCAGGGGCGTGCCGTCCGAATGATAAACGCGCAGACTTTCGCCGGAAGCCAGGCCGTTGCCCAGGGCGGACCCGCTTGCGATGGTCCACAAAGCCCTGTCTCTCTCCGTGATGAGTAAATCGCCTCCGGCGAAATCCGGATCCAGAACCAGCGCGCAAGTGCCGGGTTCCAGGTTCAGTGAATCGCCCTGAAGCCCGAAGGGCACGAGCGCGGCCGGTCGGCGAAAATCCCAGGGAATGATCCGGTCCTCGGAATTCCCGTCCCGCATCAAGAGCGCGCCCGTCGCCGAATCGCCTCGAAAGCCGTCCGGGGCATTCACGGGGGAACACAGGCGAATCCACTCCAAGCGTCCCGGGCCCGGACGAGGCGATACGCCCTCAATTACCAGGGAGGGCGGACTGCCGTAAAACTGGCCCGCGAAAAGTGGGGATGCGTTCGGTTTCGCCGCGTCTTCGACTTGAATGATATGGTAGCCGGAGATTCGGGACGCACGAAATCGTTCACCGGGGGCGATTTGGATTTCGCCCAGGTCCTGGAGCGCCTGGGTGGACGAACCGCCGCGCATGCGCAGACGGGCGGACGTCGAGCCCATGTAGCGAAACTCCGGATCATGAGCGTGAGTGTTGACCACGAAAGCGGCGAAGGACGGGGGAGCGCCGGGCGTGGCCAGGGTCCCGGGACAATGGGACGTCTTCGCCGCCGGACCGTGAGTGGGGCGCCAATAATCGCCGAAGGCTCGCGTGTAACTGGCGCGCCCCGCATCGTCCAATCGATCAAGGAGCGTCCTGCTCATGGATATTTCGTCCAGAGGGACCCCGGCCGCGTCCAGAAGCGCGTAACGCGCCGGGCCGTTGGGCAAACTGAAATTGGAAACCGGAATCAAGTTATCGCCGTAGTCAAAACAATGAGAGGCGTTACGGGCGAAGACGGGATGGATGTTCGGAGCTTCGCCGCGAAGCATGGGCAGGACGTAGAGACGTTCCACCCCGGACTCGGGCGTGATGCGCAGACGCAGGGCTCCGCTCGTTCCATGGTTCGCCGCGAAGACCCGGAGCTTCAGGAATTCGTCCCCGGCGATGCTGTTCCCCCGGGCGTCCCGGGAGCCCCGGGGAAGTATTTCCGCCAGACGCGGTAAATTTTGCCGGTCCGCGGCGGCCGGCTTTTCTCCCGGGTGCGAAAAGCCGGGACTCATGGCGTGATGGGGCGCCAGGTCCGGCCGTAAGCCGCGCGCGCCCCGGCCGTGGAATTGGTCCGGTCCCGCCGAGTCGCGCACCAGCGAGTGAACCCGCGCCAGATAGGGCGAATCCGGCGCGCCGGAAACGTAAGTGGCTCCGGGCACGGG